>NZ_PSWL01000007.1:0-148030 GCF_002932755.1 Rathayibacter sp. AY1B6 | reverse complement strand
GGACGACAAGCACCCGAAGCCCTGACCTCGGCCTCGGCCCCCTCCTCGCTCTGTCCCCCGCCGCGAGATGCCACTTCGGTACACGCCCGTCGGCGTGTCGCGTACCGAAGTGGCATCTCGCGGAGGCTGAGGCGGGGCGGAGGGTGAGGCGGGGGCCGAGGCCGAGGTCAGGGCTTCGGGTGCTTGTCGTCCAGGGTGTCGGCGTCGAGCACGTAGGCGGCCGACTCGGTCGAGTCGGTCTCGGGGTCCGCGGCGAGCTTCGCCTTGCGCTGCTGCTGGAAGAAGTGGAAGAGCGTCGGCACCAGCGCGAGCACGACCGCGCCGATCAGGATCACGTCGATGTAGTGCGAGACGAAGTCGGCGACCGGCGGGATGAAGGCGAGCAGCCACCCGATCAGGGTGACCCCGCTGCCCCAGATCAGGGCGCCGATGAGGTTGTAGAGGCTGTACTTGCGGTAGTTCATGTGGGCCACGCCGGCCGCGATCGGCGCGAAGGTGCGGACGATCGGCACGAAGCGCGCGAGGATCACAGCGAGGCCGCCGAAGCGCTCGAAGAACGCGTTGGTCCGCTTCACGTTCTCGATGCTGAAGAAGCCGGACTCCTTGCGCTCGAAGACGCGCGGGCCGGCCTTGTGCCCGATCAGGTAGCCGACCTCGCCGCCGAGGAAGGCCGAGAACCCGACGGCCAGGCAGATGAGCCAGATGGGGACGCCGAGGCCGCCGTTCGACGCGTTCTCGTGCGCCAGCAGGCCCGTGATGATCAGCAGCGTGTCGCCGGGGAAGAGGAAGCCGATCAGCAGCCCGGTCTCGGCGAACACGATGAGGCAGACCACCAGCACGCCCCAGGGGCCGAACGAGGTCAGGATCGTCTCCGGATCGAGCCAGGGGACGAGGGCGGCGTGGTTCAACGGATCTCCAGTCGATCAGTGCCATTCGGCCTGGTCGAAGCGGCAGCCAGCGGCTCGACCGCGCTCACTGTACCGATGATCCGTGGGGAACGGATGTGTGACGCAACATCCGGCGACAGCGGGACCCCGGCCGCCAGTAAACATGGTGGCACCTCAAAGCACAGCCTCGATTTCTTCTACAATTTGACCCCAGTAGCCCCACTCTTGATTAATCGTACGCTGGCCGGGAACCTTCTTGCCACTGAATCGATGCAAGTCCGCCGCGCTAGTGATGAAGATCATATCTCCGTCCGTCTGTATCGCCCCCTGGTGTTCCAGGATTGCAAGAACCGCTCGCAATCGATCAGACTTGATCTGCTGTCTTCCCTGAAGTTTCATATAATACGTGGCGCGGTTGCCTGAGTGCCCGTGGGTCCGGGCTAGGCTCTGGAGTTTGTGCAGGAAGCGGATTGCGCGCGAGTTGGGATCGACACGATCCTCGTCGTCTTCTAGCAAAACTCGGAAAGGAGTCCAGGGGTAACGGACCACCGTTGACTCGATCACGCCGAGCTCGAACGTATTCTCTGCCGGCAAAGTGCCGATGGTCGAAGGTAGCGCCAAGCTACTCCCATGTACCTCAAACCTGATCCCAGCGGATTCATCTCCCGCACCGCTGACGGTCTTTGCAAAAGAAATTTCTTCGCCGGCGAAGGAAAGATTGCGGCATGCTATAAAAAGATCGGGGCCGAGAAGAGAGCCACTGGCCGCGCCGACAATGTGCACATCCGACTTTGAAAACAGGGTCAAAGCTTCCAATGGGCCGGTAATCGAGATCGTTTCATCGGACGTTGGAATCAGTGCAAGATCTATTGCAAGTGTCCCACTTGCACGATCTGCTCGCATACTTCCTGTATATGTAAAGTCATCTGACTGACTAAGAGTTACCGCAGATGTGTCCTCGCGGGATCCCCCCTCGAGAAGAGAAGAGTGGAGAGCCGCGAACTGTGCTTCACTTATGACGAGACTATCGTTCACGCTCGTGGTGAAATCGAAGAGTAAGCCCGACCGATTCCCTACGTCGATCAGCAGATCTTCGGGAAGCGAAGCCAGCATCTCCGCGGCCGCGAAAGCTTCAAAAACCGCACTTGCCCAAGATTTATCTGACCGGAACGGGTGGTCCTCGATAAATGTTCCAATGCTTCGCTTATACTCGTGTTGCTTTGCTTCGTCGCCGATGTAATCGAGGCTGGGCTCTTGCGAACCTTGAAGCTCGCGCCAAAGCCACTCGAGCTGCTCCCGTGGACTGAAAATCAGAGATTCTGGGAGCTTCAGCTCTCGCGCAACCGGACTCAGCTTGCCCTGTTCTCTAATTAGCAAACCGTTCAGGATTTGCCTCAGCACGTCGATATGGCGAGCACTTCCGGTCGTACTTTCAAACTCCTGCAAGAGCGAGTAGTGATTCTGCTCATCGCGGAGGGTTGTGGCCACCGCATCTAGAACTGGAGCGTAACCGACAAAGCTTTCGGCAGTCTCAGGCGTAAGTGAGTCACTGAGAGCGGTCAAAATCGAGTCTCGTGCCGAAACGTAATAAGAACCCTTTGTTGCTGACGATCGTTCCCCGGCGGCCACGCGTCCGTCTATATAAGTGGTCCATGAGTCTGTCTCGAAATGAGAAACCTCCAGCCAAGCGATTCTTGTTCCAGAGTCTGCGAGCTTGACCCATGCTTCTTCTAGGGTGCGCTCGCGTCCAAAAATGACGCAACGTAAGCCCTTCTCTGCGGCCTCGATGATTGAGTCGAGGAACTCGTCCCATGACCGCGCCGACACGCGTGCCCGAGCTTCGTCGAGCGAATCAATGAGAAGAACTGGCTTCGCCGCGAGGGTCGGTACCTGCGCGAGGTAATTTGCGCTCGAGGTGTACCTATCTAGATTGAAGCCAAGTGCGGCGCGGCTCACGGCAGAGTCTTTCTCGAGCCGCCAGAGCGGAGCGTTGATCTCGGCTGCGAGTTGTGTTGCGGTGCGGCTTTTACCAGCAGCCCCTCGAGCTGAAACAAGAATGACATCTGCACTCAGATCACCAAGATCTTCCTTGATCAGAAGTGTTGGCTCTATAAACATTGAGTCATCGCTCGGAACCGACAGATGTTCGGAGCCGGTGCCGATAACCTCGGGACCATTAAGGGCTGCGCGTAATAGAGCGAAGGAGATCTGCGACATGTGAGGATCTTTGCATGACCTCGAGCGTTAAAGAAGAGCCGCTCACGTGCTTCGCGTGTCGCTGTCAGCCGTGACCGGGAAACATGAATTATTGTCGTGCGGAAGGAGGGACTCGAACCCTCACGCCTCTCGGCACAGGAACCTAAATCCTGCGTGTCTGCCATTCCACCACTCCCGCGTGCGGGCTCCAGTGTAGGAGGAGGGCCCCGCGCCTCAGTCGCGGGAGGCTGACCGGGGGAGGTACCGCGGGATCCAGCGGGCGAGCGCCCCCGCTCCGCCCAGACCGAGCACCCCCATCACGACAGCGGCGAAGGGGAGCGAGACCAGGGCGGTGAGCGCCGACACGACGATCGGGGCGGCGGCGTTGCCCGCGTCCCCGGTGAAGCGGAACGCGCCGAGGAACGGGGCCGGATCGGCGGGCGGCGCGAGATCGGCGCCGATGGTCATCAGGATCCCGGAGCCGATGCCGTTCGCGGCCGCGAGCACGCAGGCCACGGCGACGAACCAGGGCACCGGATCGAGGGCGAGCACCGAGGCGGCGAGTGCGAGGTGCCCGAGCCCGAGGCCGATCATCGAGGGGATCGCGGTGGCGCCCCGGCCGAAGCGGTCCATCAGCTGGCCGCCGGCGTAGAAGAGGGCGAAGTCGAGCGCGCCGGCGATGCCGATGATGATCGCGGTGTCGGTCTCGGCGAGCCCGATGCTCACCGCCCAGAGAGGGAGGATCAGCGTCCTGCTCGCCCGCAGCGCCCCGATCACGGCGGCGCCGGTCCCCATCCGCGCGAGGACCCCGCGGTGCTCGCGCAGCGTCCCGAGCAGCGACTGCGGCGACTCCGGGACGGTCGCCGGCGCCTCCGCGGCGACCACCTCGCCCGGGGCTGCGCGGTCGGCCGCGGCCTGCGCCCGCCGCAGGACCGTCGCGGGATCGGGCACGAGAAGAAGGACCGCGACCGCCGCCACGCAGCAGACGATGTGCACCCAGAAGACGGACTCGACGGAGCCGGTGAGGTGCACCACTCCGGCCGCCAGGAACGGGCCGATCAGCCAGCCGGCGCGGAAGGCCCCGGCGAGGGCGCTGAGCGCGCGGGCGCGGTGGGTGATCGGCACGAACGACGTCATGAACGCGTGCCGCGCCAGCGCGAAGACCGCGGTCGCGAGGCCGATCACGAAGACGCCGATCGTCAGCCCTACCCACGACGTCGAGAGCAGGCACACCACCAGCCCGAGGATCGACGCGGCCGAGGCTCCGAGCATCGCGCCGCGCTCGCCGATCCGCGAGACGATCCAGCCGCTCGGGATGTCGCCCGCCAGCTCGCCGATCATGATCATCCCGGCCACGAGCCCCGCCAGCGCCAGTGTCGCGCCGAGATCGCCCGCCGCGGCCGGCAGGAGGGGGATGATCGCCCCCTCGCCGATGGAGAAGAGGAGCGTGGGGAGGAAGGTCGACAGCAGCAGCGGCCCGACGGGGAAGGGGCGCGGAGCGGTGCTGGTCACCGTCCCCAGGGTACGCCCGGGCCGGAGGGCGGCTCCCGGCCCCCGGTAGTCTGGACCCACCATGCTGGACAACGACTTCACCGAGCAGATCACTGCTCTCCGCTCCACCTTCGCCGACATCCGCGCCGTCATCGACGTGGACGGCCTCCGCTCGAAGATCGCCGAGCTCAGCGAGCAGGCCGGCGCCCCCGACCTGTGGGACGACACGGCCAACGCGCAGAAGGTGACCAGCGCCCTCAGCCACCGCCAGTCCGAGCTCGCGCGGATCACCGCGATCGACCGGCGCCTGGACGACCTCGAGGTGCTCGTCGAGATGGCGAACGAGGCCGAGGACGCCGAGTCCGAGCAGGAGGCGATCGCCGAGCTCTCCTCCCTCCAGAAGGTCATGGGCGAGCTCGAGGTGCAGACCCTGCTCGACGGCGAGTACGACGACCGCCCCGCCGTGGTCACCATCCGCGCGGGAGCGGGCGGCGTCGACGCCTCCGACTTCGCCGAGATGCTCATGCGCATGTACCTCCGCTGGGCCGAGAAGCACAAGTACGCGGCGACCGTCATGGACGCCAGCTACGCGGAGGAGGCGGGCATCAAGTCGGCCACCTTCCAGATCGACGCCCCCTACGCCTTCGGCACGCTCTCGGTCGAGGCGGGCACCCACCGCCTCGTGCGGATGAGCCCCTTCGGCGCCGCGGGCAAGCGCCAGACCTCCTTCGCCGCGGTCGAGGTCATCCCGCTGATGGAGGAGGCCGGGGCCATCGAGATCCCGGACAACGACATCCGCGTGGACGTCTTCCGCTCCTCCGGCCCCGGCGGCCAGTCGGTGAACACCACCGACTCCGCCGTGCGCCTCACGCACCTGCCCACCGGCACCGTCGTGTCGATGCAGAACGAGAAGAGCCAGATCCAGAACCGCGCCGCGGCGATGCGCGTGCTCCAGTCGCGGCTCCTGCTGCTGCAGAAGGAGCAGGAGGCGGCCACCAAGAAGGAGCTCGCCGGCACCATCACCGCGAGCTGGGGCGACCAGATGCGCAGCTACGTCCTCGCTCCGTACCAGATGGTGAAGGACCTGCGCACCGACCACGAGGTCGGCAACCCCTCGCACGTGTTCGACGGCGACCTGGACGGCTTCATCGCCGCCGGGATCCGCTGGCGGAAGTCCTCCTAGCGCGGCGCGGGCGCGTCCTCACCGACGCGCCGCACGCCCCCTCGGCGGACTCTTCGGGATCGTCGCTTACCCTCGTACCGACATGATTCGCTTCGACAACGTCTCCAAGCAGTATCGGGGCGGCACGAGACCCGCCCTCAACGCCATCGATCTCGAGATCCTCCGGGGCGAGTTCGTCTTCCTCGTCGGCGCCTCCGGCTCCGGCAAGTCGAGCTGCCTCCGCCTGATCCTCAAGGAGGAGCGCCCCTCCTCCGGGTCGATCCACGTGCTCGGGCAGAACCTCGGCAAGATCTCGAGCCGCAAGGTCCCGTACTTCCGCCGCAACATGGGCGTGGTGTTCCAGGACTTCCGGCTGCTGCCGAACAAGTCCGTCTTCGACAACGTCGCGTTCAGCCTCCAGGTGATCGGCAAGTCGAAGGGCTACATCCAGGAGGCGGTCCCGGACACGCTCAAGATGGTGGGCCTCGCGGGCAAGGCCTCGCGCCTGCCCCACGAGCTCTCCGGCGGCGAGCAGCAGCGCGTGGCGATCGCCCGCGCCGTCGTCAACAAGCCGGCCGTCCTGCTGGCCGACGAGCCCACGGGAAACCTCGACCCGACCACGAGCGCCGGCATCATGGCGCTGCTCGAGCGGATCAACGCCGGCGGCACGACCGTGATCATGGCGACCCACGAGGCCGGCATCGTCGACCAGATGAAGCGACGCGTCATCGAGCTCTCGGCCGGTAGCATCGTCCGCGACGAGAGCCAGGGCGGCTACGGCCAGACCGAGAGCATCACCGTCGTCCACGACGGCGTCGTGGTCGTGGCGGCCGACGACCACGCGGTCGCCGAGCAGCCCGCGCCCCCGGCCCTCATCGACAGCGAGCTCGCGCCCGCCGAGGTCCCCGAGATCGACCTGCGCCAGGAGGCCCCGGCCCCGCCGCTCGAACCCGCCCGCCTCTCGCAGACAGCCGCCCAGCCCCGCGTGCCCGAGGGCCGCCGCTCCGCCGCGGCCGAGCCGGAGCGCGAGCCGGAGCCGGCCGCCGAGCCCGCTGCCGCCCCGCGCGTCGTCGAGCTGCAGAGCCAGACCGGTCCGATCTTCCTCCCCGCCGACACCGGCGCCCTGCCCGAGGAGTCGCTCGCCGCGCGCCTCGGCCTCCGCGCCCACGCGGGCGAGGGCGACGAGACCGGCGACGACCAGCAGAACGTAGGACCCGTCAAGTGAGATTCGCACTGATCTGGTCGGAGGTCGCCAGCGGCCTCCGGCGCAACGTCTCCATGGTCGTCTCGGTGATCCTGGTGACCTTCATCTCCCTCACCTTCGTCGGCACGGCGATCCTGCTGCAGATGCAGATCGGCCAGATGAAGAACTTCTGGTACGACAAGGCGCAGGTCGCGGTGTACATGTGCACCGCCACCTCCGGCGGCTCGAACTGCAGCGGCTCCGACGCCACCGCCGAGCAGATCGACGCGGTGCAGGGCCAGCTCGAGGGCGCCACGCTCGCGCCGTACATCGACCGCTCCTACTTCGAGGACCACGACCAGGCCTACGCGAACTTCCAGGAGCAGTTCGCGGGCAACCCGGTCGCCGAGTACGTCACTCCCGACCTGCTCAACCAGACCTTCTGGATCAACCTGAAGGACCCGACCCAGTCGGACGTCATCGTGGAGAGCCTGTCGAGCGTCTCGGGGGTCGAGAGCGTCACCGACCAGCGGCAGTACCTCGACCAGATCTTCTCGATCCTCAACGCGGCGAGCTACACGGCGATCGGCATCGCCGTCCTGATGCTCGTCGCGGCCGTGCTGCTCATCGCCACCACCATCCGCCTCTCGGCGTTCTCGCGGAGACGGGAGCTGGGCATCATGCGGCTCGTGGGAGCCTCGAACAGGTTCATCCAGACCCCGTTCATCCTCGAGGGGGTCTTCGCCGCGCTGGTCGGCTCGATCCTCGCGGGAGTCGCGGTGGTCGCCATCGTGCAGTTCTTCGTGCAGGGCTTCCTGGCGTACCGGATCCCGCTGACCTCCTTCGTGGGACTCGACGACGCTCTGATCGTCGTGCCGATCCTGATCGTGGTCGGCATCGTCCTGGCCGCCGTCTCGGCCAACGTCGCGATCGCGCGGTACCTGCGGGTCTGATCCCGGACCGGACGTATACTGGTGGGCTGTCCCGTTCGGGGCGGCCCACCGGTGCATCGCCCCGACGACGCCCGCCCCCTTCATCCGCTCGCGACCCGAGGAGCAGCCGTGCCCAGAGAACAGGGACAGAAGGTCGTCGCGACCAACCGCAAGGCGCGCCACGACTACCTCATCGAGGACACCTACGAGGCGGGCCTCGTGCTCACCGGCACCGAGGTGAAGTCCCTCCGGGCCGGCCGCGCGTCGCTCGTCGACGGCTACGCCTTCGTCGACGGGGGAGAGGCGTGGCTCGACGCCGTCCACATCAACGAGTGGGCCCAGGGCACCTGGACGAACCACCCGCCGCGCCGCAAGCGCAAGCTGCTGCTGCACAAGGCGCAGATCCTCAAGATCCACAACAAGGTGAAGGAGGGCGGGTACACGCTGATCCCGCTCTCGCTGTACTTCAGCGACGGCAAGGCCAAGGTCGAGCTGGCCGTCGCCAAGGGCAAGAAGGACTACGACAAGCGCCAGGTGCTCCGCGAGCGCCAGGACCGCCGCGAGGCGGACCGCGCGATGTCGACCCGCCGCCGCCTCGGCGAGTAGGCCCCGCGGCAAGGAATGCCCGACGGGTGCCGCGCAAGCCTCTTCTTCGCGCCCGGTGCTTTGGGAGACTGGGGCTCGTGACCTCCTCCGAGAACAGCGCCCCCGCCGCCCTGAGCGCCGCCGATGAGAAGACGCGGTGGCGCGCCTTCGCGGTGAGCGTCGGAGTCGCGGCGATCACGATCCTCGACCTCTCGAAGGTCAATGTGGGCCTTCCGTCGATCGAGCGCTCGCTCGGAGCGGACGCGAGCCAGCTGCAGCTGATCGTCGCGGGCTACGCGCTCGCCTTCGGCCTGGCGCTCGTTCCGGCCGGCCGGCTGGGCGACATCCGCTCGCGCCGGCTCCTGTTCCTCATCGGACTGACCGCGTTCACGGTCACGAGCCTGCTCTGCGCCGTCGCCCCGTCGATCGAGCTGCTCGTCGTCGCGCGCTTCCTGCAGGGCGTCGCCGCGGGCATCCAGATGCCCCAGGTCCTCGGCCTGGTGCAGCAGATGTTCACCGGCGCCGAGCGGGCCCGGGCCTTCGGTGTCTTCGGCGCGACCATCGGCCTGTCGACCGCCTTCGGCCCGACCCTCGGCGGTCTCCTGATCGCGATCGGCGGCGAGCAGGACGGCTGGCGCCTGCTGTTCTGGATGAACATCCCGCTGGGCGTGGCCGCGCTCGTCTTCGCCTGGAAGCTCATCCCGAAGAAGCGCTCCCGGCCCGAGGGGGACAGATCCCTCGACCCCGTCGGCCTGCTCCTGCTGGCGGTCGCGATCTTCGCGTTCATGCTGCCGTTCCTGCTGACCACGGGCTCCTCCTCGGACTCGCCCTACCGCTGGTTCTGGCTGGTCCTCGCCGCGGCCGCCGCCGCGGTCTTCGTGCGCTGGGAGGCGCACTACGCCGCGTCGGGGCGGACGCCCGTGATCGACTTCCGCATCTTCCGGACCAGCTCCTACCGCAACGGCATCCTGGTCGCGACCTCCTACTTCGCCGCGATCCCGGCGACTTTCCTCCTCACCACGCTGTTCCTCCAGCAGGGGCTCGGTCTCGAGCCGGTGTTCGCCGGCATGGTGAGCATCCCCTTCGCTCTGACCTCGGCGGTGACCGCCTGGTACGGCGGCAAGCTCGTGCAGCGCTACGGCCGCGCGCTGGTGGTGCTGGGCATCGTGCTCGTGGTCATCGGCTTCACGCTCGTGCTGCTCGCCGCCGAGCTCCTCCCGGCCGAGACCGCGGCCTACGGCATGGGTGCCGCGATGCTGGTCGCCGGGGCCGGCGGCGGCTTCGTCGTGTCGCCGAACCAGACGCTCACCCTCGCCGAGATCCCGCCGGCGCAGGGCGGGGTGGCGGGCTCCGTCGGCCAGCTCGGCCAGCGCGTGGGCACCGCGGTCGGCACGGCCTGCGCCTCCGCCGTCTTCTTCGCGACGCTGGCGAGCGAGCGGGGGATGGCCGAGGGGCTGGACCAGTACCACGACGCCTTCCGCAACGGGTACTTCGTCACCCTCGGGCTGATCGCGCTGGCACTCGTGCTCGGCCTGCTCGATCTTCGCCACCGCCGGGTGAGCGCCCGCGGAGCTGAGGTAGACTAGGGTCCGTAACTCCACAGTGTGCGACGAACGACCCACTCCAGCGGCCTCCGGGCCGTCGAGTGCTCGCGGGGATGATCGGTTTCGACATTGCCTGCGAAACTGCGAGAAGCGGGTCGAGGATCCAGGGTCATCTCGTCAACGATCCCTGGAAAACACAGGTGCCGAACAGAAGCGCACCGACTTCGCTCTCGCTGCCTAAGCCAGAGTAGATAGTCCGTCAGCCCGTGGGTGCGTCCTCGCCCCGGATCCTGGCGTCATCTAGAGGACTTGCTGCGTCGTTACGCCTGAGGGCGACGCGGGACTTGCACTCGGGCTGGGCCCGTCGACCGATGCGCCGATGGTAACGGTCGGGGCCGAGCAGAACGCTCTCATCGGCTACACCCGTAGAAGGCGCAGAATCACAGCGATGGACGGGGGTTCGATTCCCCCCATCTCCACCACCGGTCGTCGTCGCACACTGGGAGTTCTTCTCCGCCGCCCTCACGACGGGCGCACGTCGAGCTGTCTGATCCGCCCGTAGAGGGTGAGCATCGCCAGCCGGTCGTCGTCGTCGTGCGCGGAGCCGGAGAGAGCCTGCGGCGGGGCCCAGTCCCGGTAGAGCACGTCCGGCGCCAGCACGGCCACGGCGGTGCCCGCCGGGTAGTGGGCGCCGCGGTCCACCGGCAGCTCGGCGAACGCGTCGGGCAGGAGCCTGTGCAGGACCTCCAGAAGAGGGCGGAGCCGTGCTGCTCGCGCCTCGTGCACGGAGAGAGTCACGGCGTTCATGGCGGCGAGCGCGGCCACCAGGTGCTCGGCGGCGGCGTCGTCGTCGCAGCGCTCGGTGACCAGCAGCGACACCACGCCGCGCGGCTTCAGCCAGCCGAGCGTCGCGGCCTCGGCGTCTCCGCCCACCGAGACGACGCGGTCGGAGGCGTGGGCGTAGTCGTGCAGGAGCCGCGACCAGACGTCGCCCGGACCGGGCCCGTCGACCTGCGCGACCGCCTCCGCTGCAGCGAGGAGGGAGCTCTGCCGGTGGAGCCTCGGAAACAGGCTGTCGGCCGGTCCCCAGTGCTGCTCGGCCGTGCGCGAGCGCTCGGGGCGTTCCTGGTCGTGCCGGTCCTGCATGTCGACTCCTGAGCCGCCGGTCTCCGCACCCCCTCGCGCCTGCCGGTCGTCCCTTCACCCTGCGCTCCGGCGGGGCGCGTGTCAATGCGCCGAACGGGGGGTCGACTGGAGCCGGAGGTCAGCGAGCGGAGCCGAAGAGGCTGCCGGTGGTGGAGTCGTCGGCCGGATCGAGGACGGCGCAGACGATCGTGCGGTCGCCGTGACGCCAGCCGACCTCGGAGGGGACCAGCGAGCGGTACTCGAGGGCGGAGTCGCCGTAGGCGATCCCCATCACGGCGCCGAACTCCGGCTCGCAGCCCGCCTCAGCCTGAGCGAGCAGCGTGTTGCGACTGGTGTAGCGGTCTCCCGGCTGAGCGAACGTGTGGAAGACCTCCAGCGCGTGCTCCTCGGCGCACGGGACGACGTCCACGTCGGCGATGCGGTCGTCGCCCGGGTCGGCCAGGCAGTCGCCGCGCCGCAGCGAGAACACGTCGGTGACGCCCGCGGTGACCACCGCGCCGCCCTCGTCGCGCACAGCCTCGGGACCGTCCGGGCCGACGACGGAGGAGCAGCCCGAGAGCAGCAGGAGGAGCGCCGCCGAGGCGAGCGCGGCCGTCCTGCTCCTCATCGCGGCGCCACGATCGCGAGCACCTCGTCGTGCAGCAGGCCGTTGGTGGCGACGGCGCTGCCGTGCCAGGGGCCGTCCTCCCCGTCGGCGGAGGTGAAGCGCCCGCCCGCCTCCTGCACGATCGGCACCAGCGCAGCGAGGTCGTAGGGCTTCACGTCGAACTCGCCCGCGCCGTCGAGCAGCCCCTCGGCGACGAGCATGTAGGGCCACGCGTCGCCGTAGGCCCGGTCGCGCCAGACGGCTCCGGCGAGCTCGAGCAGCTGCGGGAGCCGGCCCGCGCCGACCCACTGCTGGATGCTGTTGTAGCTGAAGGTCGCCGAGGCGAGGGTGTCGATCCCCGAGACGCGGAGCGGGCGCGGCTCCGCCCCGCCCTCCAGCTCGACGGCCCAGGCGCCGGAGCCCTCGGCCGCCCACCAGCGCGTGCCGAGAGCGGGAGCGGAGACGACTCCGACGACCGGGACGCCGTCGACCGCGAGCGCGATCAGGGTCGCCCAGATCGGGACGCCGCGGAGGAAGTGGGCGGTGCCGTCGATCGGATCGAGGATCCACTGCCGCGAGGCCTCGCCCGAGGTGCCGAACTCCTCGCCGAGGATCGCGTCGTCCGGCCGCTCGGCGGCGAGCAGCGCGCGGATCGCCTCCTCGACGGCGCGGTCGGCGTCGGTGACCGGGGTGCGGTCGAGCTTCGTGTCCACGACGAGGTCGAGCGCGCCGAACCGCTCCCGCGAGATCGCATCGGCCGCGTCCGCCAGGCGGAGGGCGAGTCGGAGGTCGTCGTCGAGGCTCTGGTCACTGCTCTGCGGGGTCACGCGACCACGATACCGGTGGGCCCCGCGGAGCCTCCGATCGCTGCCGCGGGCGGTCCGCCGCGCTCGATTTGACGAGACGGGGGGAGACGCTGGTAGTGTGATCCCTCGGTTCGGCACGCACGATCAGCCGGCCGGAATGCACCTCTAGCTCAATCGGCAGAGCAACTGACTCTTAATCAGTGGGTTCTCGGTTCAAGTCCGAGGGGGTGCACCAGCAGCCCCGCACCTCCTCGTGAGGTGCGGGGCTTCGTCGTTCCCGGAGCCGACCGTTCCCGGGCCCGTCCGGTCCCGACCGGACTCCTGACGGCGCCTCCGACGGCACGCCGACCAGGGCTGCAGAACGCCGACGGCTCCCGGCCGCCGAGAGGATCCCGAGGTCGAGGGCGGCGGAGGGTCGGGATGGGCAGCGCCTGAGCATCCGCACGGTGTCCGGCGCAGAATGCGGACCGACCCCCGTTCGCGTGGCAGGATCTCCGTTCGCTTCCGTTTCCCCTCCCGAAAGGACCGATGTGCCCGAAGACGTCCTCCCCGTGATCGGCTCGATCGCGCTCGCCGTGGTGATCGCGGTCGTGATCGCCGTGGTCGCGACCGCCGTCGTCGCCCTCGTGCTGCGCTCCGTCGGCAAGCGCAAGACCTGGGCGCGGCTGCTGATCCGGCGTCTGCGCATCCCGTTCCGCGTGCTGCTGATGACCATCGCGGTCTGGGCCGCGCTCGCCGCCACCGTGTCGGGCGACCCCTGGCCGGGACTCGTGCAGCGGGTGTTCCAGATCGCCACGATCGGCGCGGCGGCGTGGGTGATCGGCTCCCTGTTCGTGTTCCTCGAGGACCTGGGCGCCGAGCGCTACCGGACCGACACGGCCGACAACCGCCGCGCCCGCCGCCTCCGCACGCAGATGACGATCATCCGGAGGGTCGCCGTGGCGGCCGTCGTGGTCATCGCGATCGGCGCCTCGCTGCTGACCTTCCCCGAGGCCCGCACGGCCGGTGCGAGCCTCCTGGCCTCGGCCGGCGTGCTCTCGATCGTGGCGGGCCTGGCCGCGCAGTCGAGCCTCACGAACATCTTCGCCGGGATGCAGCTCGCCTTCAGCGACGCCATCCGCCTGGACGACGTGGTGATCGTCGAGACCGAGTGGGGGCGGATCGAGGAGATCACGCTGACCTACGTCGTCGTCCACCTCTGGGACGACCGCCGCCTGGTGCTGCCCACGAACTACTTCACGACCCAGCCGTTCCAGAACTGGACCCGCACTGGATCCGAGCTGCTCGGCGCCGTCGAGCTCGACCTGGACTGGCGGGTGAGCCCCGAGCAGATGCGCGACGAGCTGCACCGCATGCTCGAGGAGACCGACCTCTGGGACCGGCGCACCAGCGTGCTGCAGGTGACCGACGCGACGGGCGGCTTCGTCCGGATCCGGGTGCTGGTCACCGCGAAGGACGCGCCGACGCTCTTCGACCTGCGCTGCTACGTGCGCGAGCGGCTCGTCTCGTGGCTGCACGAGAACGACCCCGTGGCCCTTCCGCGTCAGCGCGTCGAGATGGAGCGGGAGCCCGCTCCCACCGCGACCCCGCGCCGGCACGGGTCCTCCGCCCCGGACAACCTGTTCTCGGGCGACGAGCGCTCGAACGAGCGGGGCGCTCTGTTCACGGGACTCATCGACATGCGCGACACCCCGACCCGCGACACCCGCGGAGTCCCCACCCGCGACCCGCGCGACTGACCCCCTCCGCGAGATGCCACCTGTGACGACGACACGCCGAGAACGGGCGTCACAGGTGGCATCTCGCGGGGGTCGGAGCGGGCGGAGGGGCGCCTAGCGGTTCACGGAGCTCATGTCGGCGTAGCGGTCGCCGACGGGGGCCTCGAGCGAGCCGAGGACGTCGAGCTGCTCCGGAGTCAGCACGAGGGCGTCCGCGGCGGCGTTCTCCTCGATGCGCGAGACGCGCTTGGTGCCCGGGATCGGAGCGATGTCGTCGCCCTGGGCGAGCAGCCAGGCGAGCGCCACCTGAGCGGCGGTCGCGTCCGCCTCGGCCGCCACGCGGTCGACGGCCTCCACGATGCGCAGGTTCGCCTCCAGCGCTCCGTCGGCGAAGCGGGGGTTGTCGCGGCGGAAGTCGTCGCTGCCCAGCTCGGCGACCGAGCGGATGCTGCCCGTGAGGAAGCCGCGGCCCAGCGGCGAGTACGGCACGAAGCCGATGCCGAGCTCGCGGAGGACCGGCAGCACCTCCGCCTCGGGGTCGCGGGTCCAGAGCGAGTACTCGGACTGCACCGCGGTGACCGGGTGCACGGCGTGAGCGCGGCGGATCGTCGCGGGCGCCGCCTCCGAGAGGCCGTAGCCGCGGAGCTTGCCCTCCTGGATCAGCTCCGCGAAGGCCCCGGCGGTCTCCTCGACGGGGACGCCCGGGTCCATGCGGTGCTGGTAGTAGAGGTCGATGCGGTCGGTGCCGAGGCGCGCGAGCGAGCCCTCGACGGCGAGACGCAGGTTCTCCGGGGAGCCGTCGAGTCCGCGGCTCCCGTCGCCGCGGTGGCGGATCATGCCGAACTTGCTCGCCAGCACGACCTCGTCGCGGCGACCGGCCAGCGCGCGGCCGAGCAGCTCCTCGTTGGTGTACGGGCCGTAGATCTCGGCGGTGTCGAGGAACGTGACGCCGAGCTCGAGGGCACGGTGCACGGTGCGGATCGACTCCGCGTCGTCGGTGCCGGCGCCGGTGTAGAACGCCGACATGCCCATCGCGCCGAGGCCGAGGCGCGAGACCTCGAGGGCGGCGACGTCGGATCCGAGGGTGATCGTCTTCATCAGTGGGTGGTCCTCTCCTGGTACGCCGCGATCTTGATGTCGATCGCGGCGAGGCTGGCATGTGTCCGGGCGAGCTGCGCCTCGACCTCCTCGCGGTGCGTCCGGAGCAGTGCGAGGCGCTCCGGCTCCGTGGCGGGCCCGGTCCGGAGGAGCCGGGCGTACTCGCGGATCCGCGCGATCGGCATCCCGGTCGCGCGGAGCTTGCTGAGGAAGTCGACCCAGCCGACGTCGGCCGGCCGGTAGCGGCGGTGCTGCGACGAGGCGCGCTCGACCGGGTCGAGCATGAGCCCGGCGCGTTCGTAGTAGCGCAGGGTGTGCACGGTGAGACCGGTGACGGCGGCGACCTGCGAGATCGACAGCACCTCCGGCTCGGCCGGGGCGGCGGTGGCGGTGGACATGGCGTCAACCTACGACCTCGAGTGCGCTCGAGGTCAAGCGGGAGCGGCCGGCTCAGCCGACCTCGCGGCTGAAGCCCAGGAGGGCTTCGGCGATGCGGGCGTCCGCCTCCTCGTGGCTGATGGTCGCCTCGCCGTCGCCCGCCTGCGGCCCGTACCACCCGAAGTCGGCGTGATTGGCGCCGTCGATCTCGACGAGGTCGGCGGAGGAGGGCAGCCGGACGCTCGCGTCGGCGACCTTCTCGGGGGTGCTGAGCCCGTCCTCCGATCCGCTGACGCTGAGGACGGGGAGCTCGGAGCCCGAGAGGTCGTTCGCGCAGTAGCTCCCGAGCAGCACCAGGCCCGCCACCGCCGGGTCCTCGGCCCACTGGCAGGCCTTCACACCGCCGAGGGAGTGGCCGCCGACGAGCCAGCGGTCGACGCCCTCGGCCTGGCCGGTGAAGGTCTCGAGGGAGCGCAGGTCGAAGAAGGCCAGGTGCAGGATCGGCCGCGTGATCACGACGGTCGCTCCGGCGTCGACGAGCGGAGCCAGAGTCGCCTCGTAGGAGGAGGCGTCGACCTTCGCCCCCGGGATGAAGACCAGGCCCGTGCCGGCCAGCTCGCCGGTCGAGGTCGGCGTCATCACGAGTGCATTGTCCGTGCGCTCGACGGCGACCGCCGGATCGGCGCGCACCCGTGCGAGGGCGTCCTCGTCCGGGCCGCTGACGATCGAGCTCCAGGTGAGGAAGCCGAGGACCGCGACTCCGAGCACTCCGCCGATGCTCGTGAGCACGACGCGGCGGCGCCTCATCGGGCTGCCGCGATCGCGTCGGCCGCCTGCACGAGGGCGAGGTGGGAGAGGGCCTGGGGGGTGTTGCCCGCGTGCCGGCGGCCCTCGACGTCGTACTCCTCCGAGAGGAGGCCCACGTCGTTGCAGAGCCCGACGAGCCGGTCCATGAGGGTCCGCGCGTCGGCGATCCGGCCGGAGTCGGCGTACTGCCGGACGAGCCAGAAGGAGCAGGCGAGGAAGGGGTGCTCCCCGCCGGCGAGGCCGTCGACCGAGGACTCGGTCCGGTAGCGGTGCAGCAGGCCGTCCTGGAGGAGCACGCGCTCCAGCTCGGCGACGGTGCCGAGCATCCGCGGGTCGTCGGGGCGGACGAAGCCGACCATCGGCAGGACCAGGAGCGACGCGTCGACCTCGGGGGAGCCGTAGGACTGCACGAAGTGGCCGCGCTCGGCGTCGTAGCCCTGGGCCTCGATCTCGGCGCGCACCTCGTCGCGGAGGCGCTCCCAGGTCTCGACCGGACCGGGCAGGCCGTTCTCGCGCACGGCGCGGACGCCGCGGTCCAGGGCCGCCCAGATCATCACTCGCGAGTGCGTGAAGTGGCGGGGCTCACCGCGGATCTCCCAGATGCCGTTGTCCGGCCGCTGCCAGTTGGTCTCGACGAAGCCCAGCAGGGCGCGCTGGAGCGGCCAGGAGAACTCCGTCTCGTCCACGCCGGCCACGCGGGCCTCGTGCAGCGCGACCATCACCTCGCCGATCACGTCCGCCTGGTACTGGTCGACGGCGGCGTTCCCGATCCGCACCGGGGAGGCGCCGTCGTAGCCGGGCAGGCTCGGCATCTCCCGCTCGGGCAGGTCGCGCTCGCCGGCGAGGCCGTACATGATCTGCACGTCCTCCGGGGCGCCCGCGACCGCGCGGAGCAGCCAGGCCCGCCACTTCTGCGCCTCCTGCTCGAACCCGTGCGCGAGAAGGGCCTGCAGGGTGAGCGAGGCGTCGCGGAGCCAGACGTAGCGGTAGTCCCAGTTGCGGGCGCCGCCGAACTGCTCCGGGAGCGAGGTGGTCGCCGCCGCGACGATGCCGCCGGTCTCGTCGTCGGTGAGGGCGCGGAGGGTCAGCAACGAGCGGACGACGGCGTCCCGGTGCGGGCCGTCGTAGTCGATGGCCGACGCCCACTCGGACCACCACGAGAGCGTGCGCTCGAGCGCGCGGTCGACGTCCAGGCGCTTGGGCGCCCGCTGGTGCGAGGGGAACCACGCCATCGAGAGGTCGACGACCGCGTCCGCGTCGACGTCGAACTCCGCGGCGTGGGCGTGGTCGACGGCCTTCAGCCGCACTCCGCGCACCACGACCGCGTCGGGGCCCGCGACGGCGACGAGCAGCGGGTCCTCGTCGGTCCCCTCCTGCCGCACCCAGGGCATGGTCCGGGCGTAGTCGAAGCGGATGCGCAGCTCCTGCCGCATCCGGACGGTCCCCGAGACTCCGCGCACCCGGCGCACCAGCTCGGCGCGCTCGTCGCGCAGCGGCATCACATCCACCACCTCGACCACGCCGGTCGGGGTCGTCCAGCGGGTGACCAGCGCGAGCGTGTCGCCGAGGTAGTGGCGCTCGCTCGTCGCCGCCCCGTCCACCGGCCGCAGCGACCAGCGCCCCTGGTCGTCGCCGCCGAGGAGGGCGCCGAAGACGGAGGCGGAGTCGAAGCGCGGCAGGCACAGCCAGTCGATCCCTCCGTCGCGGGAGACGAGAGCGGCTGTGCGGCAGTCGGAGAGGACGGCGTAGTCCTCGATCGGGGAGACCATGCGGCGATCCTCTCAGGTGCGGCTGTGGCCTCCCAGTCAAGGCGGAGCGGGGCTCTTCAGCGCGGCCGTAGGGTGAGCCGCATGGCACAGACCGTCTCGACCCTGCTCATCCTCGGAGCGACGGGGGACCTGTCCTCGCGGCTCCTCCTCCCCGCCGTCGGCCAGCTGCTGACCCGCGAGACCGACCGGAGGGTCCACCTCGTCGGAGCGGGACGCGAGGACTGGACCCAGGAGCACTGGCACGAGGTGCTGACCGCCTCCTTCGCCACCGTCGAGGCGCAGGGCGAGGGTGTAGACGCGCTCACCTCCGGCACGCGCTACCAGCAGGTGGACGTCACCGATCCGGAGGCGCTCGCCGCCCTGCTCGCGAGCTGCGACGGACCGGTGGCGGTCTACTTCGCTCTCCCGCCGGCGATCGCGGCGAAGGCCTGCGAGGCGCTCGCCGCCCACGACCTGCCGGAGGGCACCGTGCTGGCGCTGGAGAAGCCGTTCGGGACCGACGAGGCGAGCGCGCACGCCCTCAACGAGCGCCTCGCCGCGCTGGTCCCCGAGGACCGCATCCACCGCGTCGACCACTTCCTCGGCCGCGCGACCGTGATGAACGTGCTCGGCCTGCGCTTCGCGAACCGGATCCTCGAGCCGCTGTGGTCGGCCGAGCACATCGAGAGCGTCGAGATCGTCTACGACGAGCAGCTGGCCCTGGAGGGGCGGGCGAGCTACTACGACGGCGCGGGCGCGCTGACCGACATGATCCAGAGCCACCTGCTGCAGGTCCTCGCGGTGATCGCGATGGAGCCGCCGTCCTCGCTCGACGCGGCCGACCTCCGGGACGCGAAGTCGATCGTCCTGCGCGCCACGCGCCTGCACGGCGACGACCCCGCAGCGAGCTCGCGCCGTGCCCGCTACACGGCGGGGACGATCGACGGCCGTGAGCTGCCCGCCTACGCGGACGAGAAGGGTGTGGACCCCGCTCGCGGAACCGAGACGCTGGCCGAGCTGGTCGTCGAGATCGACACCTGGCGATGGGCCGGCGTGCCGTTCACCCTCCGCTCCGGCAAGGCGCTGGGGGAGCGGCGGCGCGAAGTGGTCATCCGCTTCAAGCCGGTGCCGCACCTGCCCCGCGGCTTCGTGGGCACCGAGGCGCCGTCCGTGCTGCGGCTGTTCCTCGCGCCCGACCAGATGTCGCTCGAGCTGAACATCAACGGCCCCGGCGACCCGTACACGCTCGAGCGCGCCTCGCTGGAGGCGACCTTCGGCGCGGGCGAGCTGCTCGCCTACGGCGAGGTCATCTCGGGGATCCTCGACGACGACCCGTCGCTCTCGGTCCGCGGGGACGCCGCCGAGGAGTGCTGGCGCATCGTGCAGCCCGCGATCGACGCGTGGCACGCGGACCGGGTGCCGCTCGACGAGTACCCGGCGGGCAGCGAGGGCCCCGAGAGCTGGCCGGCGGTCTGACGGGCGGCCGGGGGAGGGGCCGTCGCGGGGGATCCCGAGACGGCGGCGGTGCCGCCTCCTGGATCAGCACGAGGTGCGGCGGTGCCGCCCACTCGGTCAGCAGGAGGGGCCCGGTCAGGAGGAAGGGGCTCGGTGCCCGCTCGATCAGCGGGAAGGGCGACGTCGCTCGTCCGCTCGGCCGGAGGGCGATGCGGTCGGAGGGCGATGCGGTCGGCTCGACCGCGCGCGTCAGGAGCGGGTCGCGACGGGGGTGTCGACGGCGACGTCGGCAGGGGTCGGCTCCGCCCAGACGGCGATGGGCTTCGGCTCCCAGGTGAGGGCGGCCGGCTCCACCGGAGGAGTGGAGGCGCGCATCGCGGGGATCGCCTCGGTGACGGGGGACGAGGTCCGCTCGGCGCCGGCGCGGAGCTGCTCCTCCTGGATGGCGGCGGAGAGCTCGTGGGCGAGGGAGCGCGCGAGCATCCCGTGGAAGATCGGGTCGCGGTCGTCGTGGCTGCGGCGCGTGACGACCCAGGCGCCCTCGGATCCGACGAAGGCCGCGAGGCGGTCGTGGACGACGGCGAAGAGCTCGTCCTGAGTGAGGACGGGGGCCGCCTCGACGACCTCGGGGGCCGGCGTGCGACGCCTCAGACGAAACCTCATGACGAACCCCGTTTCCCGTGCCGGCAGCGACTGGGAACAGTGTCGCCGCCACCGCCTCGCGAGCCCGGCTGACACGCCGCCCCGCGGGGAGGCGGCGCGTCAGGAGGGCCTAGCGGTCGCGCTTCGCGCCGCGCTCCTCCGAGACGATCTTCTTGGAGTCGTAGGACACGGAGCCCAGGGCGACGGTGACCGAGATGGCCCAGCTGACCCACTGGAGGGCCAAGCGCCAGTCGCGCGGGCCCTTGCGCGTGGTCTGCAGGATCGACCAGCCGCCGACGATCGCGCTGATGACGCTGGAGTTGAGGATGAACTTGCGCATGCGTGTGCCTCCCGTGTTCACCCCGACGCTAGCGGGTGCGAAAGCTCTCAGAGGAACGCTTGACAGCACCGAGGGGTTGTCCCGCTACGGTGGATCGCCGCCGGGACCCGAATCCTCGAGCCGGGGCACGCCGAGGAGAACGGGAACGACATGCGCACGGCTGTGATCGGGGCGGTGCTGCTCGTCGTCGGGGCGGCGGCCGTCGTCACGGGGGTCCTCCCGATGGACGCGCTGGGCGAGCTGGTCGAGCGGACGGCGCCGATCCTCGGCTTCGTGGTCGCGGTGACCGTGGTCGCCGAGCTGGCCTCCGAGGCCGGCGTCTTCACGGTGGTCGCCGAGCGCTCCGCCGAGTGGGGCCGCGGGCGGACCGCGGTGCTCTGGCTGCTGGTGGTGGCGATGGCCGTCGTCAGCACGGTGTTCCTCTCGCTCGACACGACCGCCGTGCTCCTGACCCCGGTCGTGGTCCTGCTCGCGGCGCACGTGCGCGTCCCGCCCCTGCCCTTCGCGATGGCCACGGTCTGGCTGGCGAACTGCGCCTCCCTCCTCCTCCCCGTCTCGAACCTCACCAACCTGCTCGCGCAACGGCGCCTGGGGGTCGAGGGCCCCTTCGCCTTCGCCGCTCTGACCGCGGTCCCCGCGCTCGTCGCGGCCGTCGTGCCCGTGCTGATCCTCGCGATCCGCTACCGGCGCGAGTTGACCGGGCGCTACACCCCGGGGGAGCGCACGCCGGTGGAGGACCGGGTGCTGCTGGTCGGCGCGGGGATCGTCGTCGCGCTGCTCCTGCCGGCGCTCGTCTCGGGTCTCGAGGTGTGGATCCCGGCGACGGTCGCCGCCGCCGCGCTGATCGTCCTCTTCGCGGTGCGCCGTCCCGCGGCGCTCACGCCCGCCCTCCTGCCGTGGCAGCTCGTCGTCTTCGCGGCGGGCCTCTTCGTGGCGATGGAGGCGGCGCACCAGCTCGGGCTGGGCGCGGCGCTCGCCGTGGTCGCGGGCGAGGGGAGCGGGACGCTCGACCTGCTGCGCCTCGCCGGCTCCGGGGCCGTCGCCTCCAACCTGGTCGACAACCTGCCCGCCTACCTCGCCCTCGAGCCGGTCGCGGCGGATCCGCTCCGCCTGGTCGCCCTGCTGATCGGCGTGAACGCCGGACCGCTTATCACCCCGTGGGCCTCGCTCGCCACCCTGCTCTGGCACCAGAGGCTGACCGCGCTGGGCGTGCACGTCTCGTGGCGCCAGTACGCGCTCCTCGGACTCGTCGCCGTCGTCCCGACGGTGGGCGGAGCGACGCTCGCCCTCGCCCTCGTGCAGGGCTGATCCCCCGTCCCCCGCGCGGGGTCGGCTGATAGCCTCGACGGGCACGACGACGGCTCGACCGACGAAAAGGGACCCTCATTCCTCCGCACTCCGCTTCCTCCTCCTCCGCCGCTGACAGGACCGACGACGGGACCTCGGGAGGGAGCGAGCGCAACGCGTTCGTGGTCGTCTCGAACCGCCTGCCGGTGGACCGCGTCGTGGCCGAGGACGGCACCGCCTCCTGGAAGACCTCGCCCGGCGGGCTGGTCACCGCGCTCGAGCCCGTGATGCGCGCGAACGAGGGCGCCTGGGTCGGCTGGCCCGGCGTGGCCGACGAGGAGGTCGCCCCGTTCGTCGACAACGGCGTGCAGATCGTCCCCGTCGCCCTCAGCGCGCAGGAGCTCGAGGACTACTACGAGGGCTTCTCGAACGACACGCTGTGGCCGCTGTACCACGACGTGATCGCGCCCCCCACCTACCACCGCGACTGGTGGGACGCCTACGTGCGGGTCAACCAGCGCTTCGCCGAGGCGGCCGCGGCCGTGACGGAGGAGGACGGCGTGGTCTGGGTGCAGGACTACCAGCTCCAGCTCGTGCCGAAGATGCTGCGCGAGCTGCGCCCCGACGTCACGATCGGCTTCTTCAACCACATCCCGTTCCCGCCCTACGGGATCTTCGCGCAGCTCCCGTGGCGCCGGCAGATCGTCGAGGGCCTGCTCGGCGCCGACGTGATCGGCTTCCAGCGCCAGGGCGACGCGGGCAGCTTCCTCCGCGCGGTCCGGCGGCTGCTCGGCTACGACACCCGCAGCACGGTCGTCGAGGTCCCGGTCGAGGAGGAGGCCGTCGGCGGTACCCGCCGCGTCAACCGCTCGCGGCGCGGGGCGAGCGTGCGCCCGGTCGTCGCCCGGCACTTCCCGATCTCGATCGACTCCGCGTCCTTCGAGGCGATGGCGCGCACCCCCGAGATCCAGGCCCGCGCCGCCGAGATCCGCGCCGAGCTGGGCAACCCCGAGACGATCATGCTCGGCGTCGACCGGCTCGACTACACCAAGGGGATCGGCCACCGCCTGAAAGCGTTCGGCGAGCTCCTGGCCGACGGCCGCCTCACCTCGGAGGACGCGGTGCTGGTGCAGGTCGCGAGCCCGAGCCGCGAGCGCGTGGACACCTACCGGCAGCTGCGCGACGACATCGAGCTGCAGGTCGGCCGGATCAACGGCGACTACAGCACGCTCGGGCACCCGGCGATCAGCTACCTGCACCACGGCTACCCGCGCGAGGAGATGGTGGCGCTCTACCTCGCCGCCGACGTCATGCTCGTCACGGCGCTGCGCGACGGGATGAACCTCGTCGCGAAGGAGTACGTCGCCTCCCGCTTCGACAACGACGGCGTGCTCGTGCTGAGCGAGTTCGCCGGAGCGGCCGACGAGCTCAAGCAGGCCGTGCAGGTGAACCCGCACGACATCTCCGGGCTCAAGGACGCGATGGAGGCGTCGGCGCGGATGCCGCGCGTCGAGCGCACCCGGCGCATGCGCGCGCTCCGGCGCCGCGTGCTCGAGAACGACGTGGCGCGCTGGTCGGAGTCCTTCCTCTCCGCTCTCGCGGAGCACGCGGCCGGCCAGCAGCTCGACGTGCGCCCCGCCGCCCGCGGGCAGGAGGCGCCGCACGGCCAGGAGGCGGAGCACCGCGACGACGCGGCCCACGGGCAGGCGGCCGAGCTCGAGCGGGAGGCCGCTGGCGACCGCGAGCTCGACGGCGGCGCGCGATGAGCGAGGGAGTGCCCGAGCGGCTCGCGGCGGCGCTGCAGGAGCTCGCCGCGACCGACCGGCTCCTGGTGGCTCTCGACTTCGACGGCACCCTCGCGCCCGAGGTCGACGACCCCGCCCGCGCGCGGGCGCTCCCCGAGGCGCGCGAGGCCGTGCTGCGGCTCCTCGCCCTCCCCGGCACCCGGGTCGCGCTGGTCTCGGGCCGGGCGCTCGGGAGCCTGGAGGAGGTCTCGCAGCTGCCGGACGAGGCGCTGCTGGTCGGCTCCCACGGCATCGAGATCCGCCTCGACCCCGAGGGGGACGCGGTCCGGCTCGACGACGACGAGCTCGAGAAGGTCGGAGTGCTGGAGGACGTCCTGAAGGGCATCGCCCGCGGGATCGACAACGTCTGGATCGAGGACAAGCCCGCCGGCTTCGCCCTGCACACCCGCCTCGCGACCGAGCGCCACAGCCGCGTCGCCCACGTCGTCGCCCTCTCCGAGGCGCGCGCCGAGGTGCAGGGGGTCACCGTCCGCGAGGGCAAGAACGTCCTGGAGTTCTCGGTCCGCTCGACCACGAAGGGCGAGGCCGTGCAGCACCTCCGCCGCTACACCGGCGCGACCGCCGTGCTCTACGCGGGCGACGACGTGACGGACGAGGACGCCTTCGCGGTCCTCGGCTCCGGCGACGTCGGCATCAAGAGCGGCGAGGGCACCACCGCGGCCTCCTACCGGGTCCGCGGCCCCGAGCAGGTCGCGCACGCGCTCCGGCTGCTCGCCGACCTGCGCGCGGAGTAGCCGCTCCCTCCCGGCCCTCCGCGCCCGCGGTCCCGATCCGCCGACTCGCCGCGGACGGCCGTCCTCCGACGCGGGGAGCAGCCGTTCGCGACGAGTCGGCGCTCCGCGGGGACGCCCGCATCGGGTGCCGCTGCCGGGGGCCCGGGCCGGGACGGGTGCGCGGGCCGGTCCGGGTCCGCCCGGCGAGCAGGGGCACCGCGCGCGAGGCGGTAGCCTCATCGCATGCCGGAAATCGATTGGAAGCCCCGCTCGCGCACCGTCACGGACGGCATCGAGGCCACGACGTCGCGCGGGATGCTGCGGGCGGTCGGGATGGGCGATGACGACTGGGAGAAGCCCCAGATCGGCATCGCGTCCTCGTGGAACGAGATCACCCCCTGCAACCTCTCGCTCGAGCGCCTCGCGCGCTCCGCGAAGGAGGGCGTGCACTCGGGAGGCGGCTACCCGCTCCAGTTCGGCACCATCTCCGTCTCGGACGGCATCTCGATGGGCCACGAGGGCATGCACTTCTCGCTCGTCTCCCGCGAGGTCATCGCCGACTCCGTCGAGACCGTGATGATGGCCGAGCGCCTGGACGGCACCGTCATGCTGGCCGGCTGCGACAAGTCGCTGCCCGGCATGCTGATGGCCGCGGCCCGCCTCGACCTCGCCGCCGTGTTCGTCTACGCCGGCTCGATCGCCCCGGGCTGGGTCAAGCTGTCGGACGGCACCGAGAAGGACATCACGATCATCGACTCCTTCGAGGCCGTCGGCGGCGTCAAGGCCGGGATCATGTCCGAGGAGGACGCCAAGCGCATCGAGTGCGCCTTCGCCCCGGGCGAGGGCTCCTGCGGCGGCATGTACACCGCCAACACCATGGCCAGCGTCGCCGAGGCGCTCGGCATGAGCCTGCCCGGCTCCGCCTCGCCCGCCGCGGCCGACCGCCGCCGCGACTACTTCGCCCGCAAGTCCGGCGAGGCCGTCGTCGAGCTGCTGCGCAACGGCACCACGGCCCGCGACATCCTCACCAAGGAGGCGTTCGAGAACGCGATCGCGGTGGCGATGGCCTTCGGCGGCTCCACCAACGTCATCCTGCACCTGCTCGCGATCGCCAACGAGGCCGAGGTCGACCTCACGATCGACGACTTCAACCGCATCGGCGACACGATCCCGCACATCGGCGACCTCAAGCCCTTCGGCAAGTACGTCATGAACGACGTCGACCGCCACGGCGGCGTCCCGGCCGTGATGAAGGCGCTCCTGGACGCCGGGCTGCTGCACGGCGACTGCCTGACGGTCACCGGCAGGACGGTCGCCGAGAACCTCGCCGCGATGGACATCGCCCCGCTGGACGGCGAGGTCATCCGCACCCTCGACAACCCGATCCACGCCACCGGCGGGCTCACCATCCTCAAGGGCTCGCTCGCCCCCGAGGGCGCGGTCGTCAAGACCGCCGGGTTCGACGCCTCCGTCTTCGAGGGTCCGGCCCGCGTGTTCGAGCGCGAGCGCGCCGCGATGGACGCGCTCACCGAGGGGCGGATCCAGAAGGGCGACGTGGTGGTCATCCGCTACGAGGGCCCCAAGGGCGGCCCCGGCATGCGCGAGATGCTCGCCATCACCGCCGCCATCAAGGGGGCCGGGCTCGGAAAAGATGTACTACTGTTGACGGACGGACGATTCTCAGGCGGCACAACCGGCCTGTGCATCGGCCACATAGCTCCCGAATCGGTGGACGCAGGTCCCATCGCATTCGTTCGCGACGGAGACCCGATTCGGGTCGACATCGCCGCTCGCTCGATCGACCTACTCGTCGACGAGTCCGAGCTCGCCGCCCGCCGAGAAGGCTGGGCCCCTCTCCCTCCGCGCTACACCCGCGGTGTCCTCGCCAAGTACGCCAAGCTCGTCCGCTCGGCAGCCGAGGGCGCCGTCACCGGGTGACCCGGCCCGCTCCGGCCGGCCGCGCACTCGCGTTCCCGGGCACTCGCCTCCGGCTCTGCCCGCCGCCGCACCACCTCCTGAAGGAATCGACACCCGCATGACTCCGGATCCGTCCGCCGTGCAGCCCGCACCGACGCCCCAGCCACCCCGACCCGCCCACGCTCCTGGGGCCGCCCCCGCGGCCGAGGTCCTCACCGGAGCGCAGGCGGTCGTCCGCTCGCTCGAGATGCTCGGGATCGAGGACGTCTTCGGCCTGCCCGGAGGCGCGATCCTCCCGGTCTACGACCCGCTGATGGACTCCTCGAAGATCCGGCACATCCTGGTCCGCCACGAGCAGGGCGCCGGCCACGCCGCCGAGGGCTACGCCTCGGCGACCGGCAAGCTCGGCGTGTGCATCGCGACCTCGGGCCCCGGAGCGACCAACCTGGTCACCGCGATCGCGGACGCCTACATGGACTCGGTCCCGATGCTCGCGATCACCGGCCAGGTGTTCTCGACGCTCATGGGGACCGACGCGTTCCAGGAGGCGGACATCGTCGGCATCACGATGCCGATCACGAAGCACTCCATCCTCGTGACGCGCCCCGAGGACATCCCCTCGGCCCTCGCCTCCGCCGCGCTGATCGCCACCACCGGCCGCCCCGGCCCCGTGCTGGTCGACATCACGAAGGACGCGCAGCAGGACCAGGCGCCGTTCCTCTGGCCGCCGAAGATCGACCTGCCCGGGTACCGCCCGGTCACGAAGGCCCACGGCAAGCAGATCCAGGCCGCGGCCCAGCTGCTGGTCGAGTCGAGGAAGCCGGTGCTCTACGTGGGCGGCGGCATCATCCGCGCCCGCGCGGCGGCCGAGCTGAAGGCGTTCGCCGAGGCCTGCGGCGCCCCCGTGGTGACCACGCTGATGGCGCGCGGCGCGTTCCCCGACTCGCACGAGCAGCACCTGGGCATGCCCGGCATGCACGGCACCGTCCCCGCGGTGCTCGCGCTGCAGGAGGCGGACCTGATCCTCGCGCTGGGCTCGCGCTTCGACGACCGCGTGACCGGCAAGGCGGCGCTCTTCGCGCCCCACGCCAAGGTCGTGCACGTCGACATCGACCCGGCCGAGATCTCCAAGATCCGCACCGCCGACGTGCCGATCGTGGGCGACCTCAAGGACGTCCTCCCGGACCTCACCGACGCGTTCGCCAAGGCCTCCGCCGACGGCCGCGCCGACACCTCCGAGTGGTGGAGCTACCTCAAGGGCCTCCAGAAGGAGTTCCCCCTCGGCTACACCGAGCCCGACGACGGCCTGCTCTCCCCGCAGTACGTCATCAAGCGCATCGGCGAGATCACCGGCCCCGAGGGCGTCTTCGCCTCCGGCGTCGGCCAGCACCAGATGTGGGCGGCGCAGTTCATCAAGTACGAGCGCCCCAACTCGTGGCTCAACTCCGGCGGCGCCGGCACCATGGGCTACTCCGTGCCTGCGGCGATGGGCGCCAAGGTCGGCGAGCCCGAGCGCACCGTGTGGGCGATCGACGGCGACGGCTGCTTCCAGATGACCAATCAGGAGCTCGCCACCTGCACGATCAACGACATCCCGATCAAGGTCGCGGTGATCAACAACTCCTCGCTCGGCATGGTGCGCCAGTGGCAGACCCTGTTCTACGAGGGCCGCTACTCGAACACCGACCTCAACACGGGTCACGACACCGTCCGGGTGCCCGACTTCGTGAAGCTCGCCGACGCGTACGGCGCGCTCGGCATCCGCGTCACGAAGCCGGAGGAGATCGACGACGCCATCCGCCTCGCCATCGCCACGAACGACCGGCCCGTGGTGATCGACTTCGTCGTCAGCCGCGACTCCATGGTCTGGCCGATGGTCCCTCAGGGCGTCTCCAACAGCTACGTCCAGTACGCCCGAGACCACAGCCCGACCTGGGACGACGAGGAGTAGACCCGCATGACGCACCACGTTCTCTCCCTGCTCGTCGAGGACAAGCCGGGACTGCTCACCCGTGTCGCCGGGCTGTTCGCCCGCCGCGGCTTCAACATCGAGTCGCTGGCGGTCGGTCCGACCGAGCTGGCCGGGCTCTCGCGCATCACGGTCGCCGTGGACGTCGAGGACCTGCCGCTCGAGCAGGTCACGAAGCAGCTCAACAAGCTCGTCAACGTGATCAAGATCGTCGAGCTCGACACCGACCAGTCGGTCCAGCGCGAGCACCTGCTCGTCAAGGTCCGCGTCGACAACGTCACGCGCTCGCAGGTGCTCGAGGCCGTCACGCTCTTCCGCGCCCGCGTGGTCGACGTCGCGACGGACGCCCTGGTGATCGAGGTCACCGGCGACACCGGCAAGACCAACGCGTTCCTGCGGGTGATCGAGCCCTACGGCATCAAGGAGATCGCGCAGTCGGGCCTGCTCGCCATCGGGCGCGGCTCCAAGTCGATCACCGAGCGCGTCTTCAAGAACTGACCGAACTCTCCTCTACAGAAAAGGACTCACCACGTGACCGAGCTCATCTACGACGCCGACGCCGACCTCTCCATCATCCAGTCCAAGAAGGTCGCGATCGTCGGCTACGGCTCGCAGGGCCACGCGCACGCGCAGAACCTCCGCGACTCCGGCGTCCAGGTCGTCATCGCGCTGAAGGAGGGGTCGAAGTCGACCGCCAAAGCCGAGGACGACGGCTTCGAGGTCAAGAGCGTCGCCGACGCCGCGGCCTGGGCCGACCTGATCATGATCCTCGCGCCGGACCAGCACCAGCGCGCGATCTACAGCGAGCAGATCGCCTCCGCGCTGACCGAGGGCAAGACCCTCGCCTTCGCCCACGGCTTCAACATCCGCTTCGGCTACATCGAGGCGCCCGCCGGCGTCGACGTCATCCTCATCGCGCCGAAGGCCCCGGGCCACACCGTGCGCCGCGAGTTCGTCGCCGGCCGCGGCATCCCGGACATCATCGCCGTCGAGAACGACGCGACCGGCACCGCCTGGGAGACCGCCAAGTCCTACGCGAAGGCCATCGGCGGCACCCGCGCCGGCGTCATCAAGACCACCTTCACGGAGGAGACCGAGACCGACCTGTTCGGCGAGCAGGCCGTGCTCTGCGGCGGCACCTCGCAGCTCGTCCAGTACGGCTTCGAGACCCTCGTCGAGGCCGGGTACCAGCCGGAGATCGCCTACTTCGAGGTGCTGCACGAGCTCAAGCTCATCGTCGACCTCATGTGGGAGGGCGGCATCGCCAAGCAGCGCTGGAGCGTCTCCGACACCGCCGAGTACGGCGACTACGTCTCCGGCCCGCGCGTCATCGACCCGCGCGTGAAGGAGAACATGAAGGCCGTCCTCGGCGACATCCAGAGCGGCGCCTTCGCGAAGCGCTTCATCGGCGACCAGGACGCGGGCGGACCCGAGTTCCAGGAGCTGCGCGCCAAGGGCGAGAAGCACCCGATCGAGGAGACCGGCCGCGAGCTGCGCAAGCTCTTCGCCTGGAAGCAGACCGACGAGGACTACACCGACGGCAGCGTCGCGCGCTAGTCGCACCGCGTCGACCGGGGGAGCCCCGGTCCGACGAGGGACCCGACCACCGGGACCCCCTCGCCGGGCCGGGGCTCCTCCGCGTCCGGGGCGCGGCTACCGCTCGAGTTCGCGGACGAGACGGCGGAGACCGCCCTTCGGCGGGACGAGGACGGGGTCCGGCCACCGGGGCGAGAGGTGGTCGCCGAGCGTCACCCGGCGCAGCTTGCGGCCGACGAGGGGGAGGACCCAGTCGGCGGCCCAGCGGCGCTGCTCGCGCAGCCGCGCGCGGAGGCGGAGCGGCTCGGGGGCGTCCCACGGCCCGGTCGAGATCGTGTGCGGCACGCCGAGCGCGTCGAGCACACGACCGGCGAGGACGCGGTGGCCGCGCTTGGAGAGGTGCATCCGGTCGGGCGACCAGAGCACGGGGGAGTGGAACTCGCGCATCGCCCAGTAGTCGACGAGGATCGCGCCCCGCTCGCGGGCGATCCGGCGGACGGCGCTGTTGTAGAGGTGGTTGCGGCGCAGGAACATCCGCGGGGCGGGCAGTCCCGGGATGTCGACGCCGGTGAAGAGCACGAGGGAGGCGCCGGTGGTCGCGAGCGCGTCGACGAGCGCCTCGTAGCGGGTGATCAGATCGACCGTGTCGGTGCCGAGGTCGAGGATGTCGTTGCCGCCGGCGTAGAGCGTGACCAGGGTGGGGCGGAGCGCGAGGGCGGGCGCGAGCTGGTCCTCGGTGATCTGGGCGAGGCGCTTCGAGCGGATGGCGAGGTTCGCGTACTCCCAGCCCGGCTCGGCCTTCGCCAGGCGCTCGGCGACACGGTCGGCCCAGCCGCGCACGCCGTTCGGCAGGCGCGGGTGCGGATCGCCGACCCCCTCCGTGAAGGAGTCGCCGAGGGCGACGAAGCGGCGGCGGCGGTCGTCCATCCGCTCAGCCTCGCCCCCGGGGGAGGACGCGGGGTGTCCGCCGGGTGTCGGGGAGGCGGCGGCGGGCTCCGAGCCTCCTGCGAGGTGCGCGCGGCTAGGGTGTTGCGGTGATCGATGGTGGACCGGGCCGCTCCCCGGAGGACGACGACGCGGCGATCCCGCCGGTGGACCGCGGGCCGGACACCGGCCCGGAGGACGACGCCGACGACGAGGCCCTGGAGTGGGCGGGCGAGGGCGCGGACCCGACGCTCGCCGCGGGGACGGCGCGCGTGCGCCGGACGACCCGCACGGTCGCCGGGGCGGGCACGGCGGACGACGGCTCGGACGACGACGACTCCGACGACGAGGACTCCGCCGACGAAGCGGCCTCCTCCTCCGCTCTGCTGATCGCGGCGGGCATCGCGGCCGGACTCTACCTCCTGTACGCCATCGCCTGGGCGATCACGGCGACGCGGCAGTCGCCGGTCGCCGCGGCCGGCTTCGCGGGCGATGCGCTCGGCGGCGCCCTCTACTCGCTCGGGCTCTGGCTGGCCGTGCTGGCGCCGCCGGTGTGGTTCGCCGTGGTGCTCCTCGCCACCCGCGACGCCCGGGTGCGCACCCGCGTGCTCTGGCTGGTCGCGGGCCTCGTCCTCCTCGCTCCGCTGCCGTTCCTGAAGGGGGCGTGATGACCGACTCGACCCGGGCCACCCTCGGCGGGACCGGCCGCCGCGACCGGCCCGGCCGGCGCCTGGCGGCCTCCGTCCTCGTCGCCGTGGTGTTCGCGCTCTTCTTCGCCTGGGACGTCTGGGAGGCGGTCGGCAACCTGATCGGCCTGCGAAGCTACGCAGCCTCCCTCGGCACCGATCTGAATCCGACGGGCTGGACGGTGCTCCTGCTCGGCCTGGTGCTGCCGGTCGCCTGCTTCGTCGCCGCCGTCCTGCTCGGGCGCCGCCGGGGGCTCCCGGCGCGCGTCGGACTGCTCGCGGCGGCGCTCTGCCTCTCGGCGGCGCTCTCGCTCGACGTGCAGCTCGTCCTCGGCGTCGAGAGCCTGGTCTCGCTGAGCTGACCGGCGGCGTCACACGGCGCGGGGCGCGCGCACCCCTCCGCTACAGTGTCGGGGGGCTGCCGACCCCCCGCCTCGGTGCCCGTTCCGTCCCCTCTCCGAAGGAAGCGCCTCTCGTGACAAAGCCGGTCGTCCTGATCGCCGAAGAACTCTCGCCCGCCACCGTGGACGCGCTCGGTCCCGACTTCGAGATCCGCTCCGTGGACGGCACCGACCGCCCGGCTCTGCTCGAGGCCCTCGCTACCGCGCACGCGATCCTCGTGCGCTCCGCGACGCAGGTCGACGCGGAGGCGATCGCCGCGGCCCCCTCCCTCCAGGTGATCGCCCGCGCCGGGGTGGGCCTGGACAACGTCGACATCACCGCCGCGACCGCTGCGGGCGTCATGGTCGTGAACGCGCCGACCTCGAACATCATCTCGGCGGCCGAGCTCACCGTCGGACACATCCTGAGCCTCGCCCGCCACATCCCCGCCGCGCACAGCGCGCTCGCGCAGGGCCTCTGGAAGCGCTCGAAGTACACCGGCGTCGAGCTCTACGAGAAGACCGTCGGCATCATCGGCCTCGGCCGCATCGGCGCGCTGATCACCGCGCGCCTGCAGGCCTTCGGCGTGAACGTCGTCGCCTACGACCCCTACGTGACCAGCGCCCGCGCGCAGCAGCTCGGCGTCACGCTCCTCTCCCTCGAGGAGCTGCTGGCCGAGAGCGACTTCATCACGATCCACATGCCGAGGACGCCCGAGACGACGGGCATGATCTCGGACGAGCAGCTGGCGCTGATGAAGCCGTCGGCGTTCATCGTGAACGTGGCCCGCGGCGGCCTCATCGACGAGGACGCGCTGCACCGCGCGCTCGTCGCGAAGACCATCGCCGGCGCCGGACTCGACGTGTTCGTGAAGGAGCCGCCGACCGGCTCGCCGCTGCTCGCCCTCGAGAACGTGGTCGTCACTCCGCACCTCGGGGCCTCGACCGACGAGGCGCAGGAGAAGGCGGGCGTCTCGGTCGCCCGCTCGGTGCGCCTCGCGCTCTCGGGCGAGCTCGTGCCGGACGCCGTGAACGTCGCCGGCGGCGTGATCGACGAGTACGTGCGCCCCGGCATCCCGCTGGTCGAGAAGCTCGGCCAGGTCTTCTCGGGCCTCGCGGACTCGCCGGTCACCTCCATCGACATCGAGGTGCGCGGCGAGCTCGCCGGCTACGACGTGAAGGTCCTCAAGCTCGCGGCGCTCAAGGGCGTGTTCACCAACGTGGTCTCGGAGACGGTGTCCTACGTCAACGCGCCGGTGCTCGCGGAGCAGCGCGGCATCGAGGTGCGCCTGATCACGGAGCCGGTCTCGGACGAGTACCGCAACGTGATCACGCTGCGCGGCGCTCTCTCCGACGGCTCGCAGATCTCGGTCTCGGGCACGCTGACCGGCACCAAGCAGGTCGAGAAGATCGTGGCGATCAACGGCTACGACGTCGAGGTCCCCCTCGCGAAGCACCTCGTCGTGATGAGCTACGTCGACCGCCCCGGGATCGTCGCGGTCTACGGCCGCGAGTTCGGCGACGCCTCGGTCAACATCGCGGGCATGCAGATCGCGCGCACCGAGGCGGGCGGCAAGGCCCTCTCGGTGATCACCATCGACTCTCCCGCCCCCGACGGCCTGCTCGAGAAGGTCCGCGTCGCGATCGACGCCGATCTCATGCAGGAGATCGACATCACCGAGCAGTGAGCTCGCGGCGGTTCGCTCAGGTCGACGTCTTCGGCGCCGCGCCGTTCCGGGGCAACCCGGTGGCGGTCGTCGTGGACGGCGACGGGGTGGGCGACGCGGCGATGGCGGAGTTCGCGCGCTGGACGAACCTCTCCGAGACGACCTTCCTCCTCCGTCCCCGCGACCCCGCGGCCGACTACCGGCTGCGGATCTTCACGCCGGGCGGGGAGCTGCCCTTCGCCGGGCACCCCACCCTCGGGAGCGCGCACGCCTGGCTCGCGGCCGGAGGGACGGCCCGCGCGGCCGGGGAGCTAGTGCAGGAGTGCGCCGCGGGCCTCGTCCGGCTGCGGGTGACGGAGGAGGGCATCGCCTTCGCCGCGCCGCCCCGGCTGCGGACCGGACCGGTCGACGAGGCGACGCTCCAGCGGGTGGCCGCGGCGCTGCGGATCCCGCGCGCGGAGATCCTCGACCACGAGTGGGTCGACAACGGTCCCGGCTGGCTGGCCGTGCGGCTCGCCTCGGCGGAGCAGGTCCTCGCGCTGCGGCCGGACCAGGCGCTGCTCGCAGGGCTCCCCGTCGGCGTCGTGGGCGAGCATCCGGCGGGAGACGGGTGCGCGATCGAGGTGCGGGCGTTCATCCCGGACGCCGGAGTGGCCGAGGACCCGGTGACGGGCAGCCTCAACGCGGGGATCGCCCAGTGGCTGATCGGCAGCGGTGTGCTGCCCGAGCGCTACACCGCGGCCCAGGGAGCGGCGATCGGCCGCGCCGGGCGGGTGCGCGTCGAGGGCGCGGGCGGCGAGATCTGGATCGGCGGCGCGACGGTGACCCTGATCGACGGGGTCGTCGAGCTGTAGCGGGTCCGCCGGGGGCGGCGCGGCTCAGCTCCCGAGGAGGCGCTGGACGACCGCGAGGACGTCCTCGGCCTCGCCGCGCGACTGCGTGCCCGTGGGGAGCAGCGCGGAGTTGTAGTAGAGCCCGTCGCTCATCAGGACGATCGCGCGGGCGACGAGCGGGTCGCCCACGGCGGCGGCGACCACCTCGTTCCAGCTGTCGTGGATCCGCGCGAGGCCGCCGCTGGCGCGCTCGTCGTGACCCTGCGCGATGCGCGAGACGGCGAGGATCGTGCGGTCGAAGGCCGAGTCGGCGGCGAAGGAGGTGCGCAGAAGGTAGGCGACCACGCCCTCGGGAGCGGCGAGGCTCTGCGCGACGTCCTCCTCCCGCCGCGCGTCGAGGCGCTGCAGGAGCCCGTCGACGAGGGCGTCCTTCGAGGGGAAGTGGTAGAGCAGCCCGCCCTTGGAGACTCCGGCCTCACGGGCGACGGCGTCGAGGGTCGCGGCGCGCTCGCCCTGCTCGGTGAGGAGCTGCTCGAACGCGTCGAGGACGCGGTCGCGGGCGGGGGCGGGAGGCACGACGACCATCCTACGGCGGATCGGTGGCGACTGTACCGGCTGGACGGTATACTCGCTCCGTTCTCCTCCCGAAAGGTCGTCCCCGTGTCCGCGCGCACCGCTCCCGTCTCCACCCACGACACCACCGGCGCCGCCGAGCGGGTCGGGCGACGCGCCTGGGTGGCGCTCGCGGTGCTGATGCTCCCGGTGCTGCTGGTCTCGGTCGACAACACGGTGCTGAACTTCGCGCTCCCCTCGATCGCCGAGGACCTGGGCCCCACCGGCACCGAGCTGCTGTGGATCGTCGACGCCTACCCGCTGGTGCTCGCGGGCCTGCTGGTGGCGATGGGCAGTCTGGGCGACCGCGTCGGGCGACGGCGCCTCCTCTTGGTCGGCGCGGTCGGCTTCGCCGCCGTCTCGGTCGTGGCCGCGTTCGCTCCCACCGCCGCGGCGCTCATCGGCGCCCGCGCGGCGCTGGGCTTCTTCGGCGCGATGCTGATGCCCTCGACGCTGTCGCTCCTGCGCAGCGTCTTCCCGAACCGCGACCAGCGCCGCCTGGCGATCGCGATCTGGGCGACCGGCTTCGCAGTGGGCTCGGGCATCGGCCCGCTCGTCGGCGGAGTGCTGCTCGAGCACTTCCCCTGGGGGTCGGTGTTCCTGCTCGCGGTGCCCGTGCTGCTCCCGCTCGTGGTCCTCGTGCCGATCCTGGTGCCGGAGTCGCGCGACCCGCAGCCCGGCCCGGTCGACGTGGTCAGCATCCTGCTGTCGCTGGCGACCATGGCGCCCGTCGTCTACGCGGTGAAGTCCTTCGCCGAGCACGGGATCGATGCGGTCGGCGTCGCGGCGCTCGTCGTGGGCGTCGTCTCGGGAGTGCTGTTCGTCCGCCGCCAGCAGCGCCGGGTCTCGCCGATGCTCGACCTCTCGCTCTTCCGCCGCGGCTCGTTCAGCGCAGCGATCGTGGTCAACCTGCTCAGCGTGACCGCGCTGGTCGGCGGGCTCTTCTTCCTGTCGCAGCACCTGCAGCTCGTGGTCGGGCTCTCGCCCCTGGAGGCGGGCCTCGTGCTCGTGCCGGGCCTCGCCGTGATGATCCTGGCCGGGCTGGGCGTGGTGCCGATCGCGCGCCGCGTCGCTCCGCGCCTCGTCGTGCCGGCCGGACTGCTGGTCTCGGCCGTCGGCTACATCCTGCTGGCCCTCGGCAGCGGGGCGCCCGGAGGAGCGTCGGCGCTCACCGTCGCGGTCGCCTTCGCGTTCCTCGGCCTGGGCATCGGCGCGGCCGAGACGGTGTCGAACGAGCTGATCCTGGCCAACGCGCCCGCCGACAAGGCCGGCGCCGCCTCCGCAGTCTCCGAGACCGCCTACGAGCTCGGCGCCGTCCTCGGCACCGCGACGCTCGGGACCGTCCTCACCGCCGTGTACCGCGGGGGAGTCGTGCTGCCCGAGGGCCTCGACGCCGCGCAGGCGCAGCGGGCCGGAGAGACCCTCGGCGGCGCCGTCTCGGTCGCCGTCGAGCTGCCCGCCGACTCCGCCGCGAGCCTCGTCGCGTCGGCGAGCGCGGCGTTCGACTCGGGCGTCGGCTGGTCGGCCTGGCTGGGCGTCGTCCTCGTGCTGGCCGCCGCCGCGGTCGGCGCCTGGCGCCTCCGCCGGAGCTGACGCTCCTCCGCTCCTCCCGCGGGAGGCCGCCCGGCGGGGGGCGCGTGCCCCGGACCGCGGCGCGGGCGGGCCGCGAGTACGCTGAGGGGACTCCGACCCCGTACGCCTGAGGACCGCCATGCCCCGCACCGTGAAGCTCGCCGTCATCCCCGGAGACGGGATCGGGCCCGAGGTGACCGCCGAGGCCGTCAAGGTCCTCGACGCCGTCACCGCCGACTCCGACTTTGTGCTCGAGACGACCACCTTCTCGCTCGGGGCCGCCCGCTACCTCGAGACCGGCGACGTCCTCACCGACGAGGACCTCGCGGCGATCGCGGGGCACGACGCGATCCTCCTCGGCGCCGTCGGCGGAGCACCGGGCGACCCCCGCCTCCGGGACGCGAACATCGAGCGCGGGCTGCTGCTGCGGCTGCGCTTCGAGCTCGACCACTACGTCAACCTGCGGCCCACCCGTCTCTACGCGGGCGTCCCCTCGCCGCTCGCGGCTCCCGGCGAGGTCGACTTCGTGGTCGTCCGCGAGGGCACGGAGGGGCCCTACGTCGGCACCGGCGGCTCGATCCGGCAGGGCACTCCGCACGAGGTCGCCAACGAGGTGTCGGTCAACACCGCCTACGGGGTCGAGCGCGTCGTCCGCCACGCGTTCGAGCTCGCCCGCGCCCGCCGCTCCCGGCTGACCCTCGTTCACAAGACGAACGTCCTCGTCTTCTCCGGCTCGCTCTGGAAGCGGATCGTCGACGAGGTGGGGGCCGCCTTCGAGGACGTGGCCGTCGACTACCTCCACGTGGACGCCGCTACGATCTTCCTCGTGACCGACCCTGCTAGGTTCGACGTCATCGTCACCGACAACCTCTTCGGCGACATCCTGACCGATCTGGCCGGCGCGATCAGCGGCGGCATCGGACTCGCGGCCTCGGGCAACATCAACCCCGACGGCGCGTTCCCCAGCATGTTCGAGCCGGTCCACGGATCCGCGCCCGACATCGCCGGACGGCAGCTCGCCGACCCGACCGCCGCGATCCTCTCGGCGGCGATGCTGCTGGACCACCTCGGCCGGAGCGACGAGGCCGCCCGCGTCACCGCGGCCGTGACCGCCGACATCGAGTCGCGCGACGGCACCCCGCGCTCCACGGCCGCGATCGGCGACTCCGTCGTCGCCCGCCTCCGCTGATCCCCCGCAGAAGGACACCACCACGATGAGCACCGACTCCGCCCCCGCCGACCTCGCCTTCGAGGTGACCGCCGCTCCCGCGCCCCGCTCCGAGGAGGAGCGCGCCCGGATCCTCGCGAACCCGGGCTTCGGCATGCACTTCACCGACCACATGGTCGGCCTCCGCTGGACCCGCGCGGACGGCTGGCACGACGCCCGCGTCGAGCCCTACGGTCCGCTCGCGCTCGACCCCGCCGCCGCCGTCCTGCACTACGCGCAGGAGATCTTCGAGGGCATGAAGGCCTACCGCCACGAGGACGGCTCCGTCTGGACCTTCCGCCCCGAGGCGAACGCGCGGCGCCTGCAGCGCTCGGCCCGCCGCCTCGCGCTGCCGGAGCTCCCCACGGACCTCTTCGTCGAGTCGCTGCGGCAGCTGATCGCCGTCGACGGCGACTGGGTCCCCTCGGAGCCGGAGACCAGCCTGTACCTGCGCCCGTTCATGTTCGCGCAGGAGGCGTTCCTCGGCGTGCGCGCGGCCGAGGACGTCGGCTACTACGTGATCGCCAGCCCCGCCGGCGCCTACTTCTCCGGCGGCGTCGCCCCCGTGTCGATCTGGCTCTCCACCTCCTACGCCCGGGCGGGCAAGGGCGGCACCGGGGCGGCGAAGACGGGTGGCAACTACGCCTCCTCCCTCCTCCCGCAGCAGGAGGCCTACAGCCACGGCTGCGCGCAGGTCCTCTTCCTCGACTCGCAGGAGTCGCAGTGGATCGAGGAGCTCGGCGGCATGAACGTGGTCCTGGTCAAGAAGGACGGCACGCTGGTGACCCCGGAGTCGGACTCGATCCTCGAGGGCATCACGCGCGACAGCGTCCTGCAGCTCGCCGAGGACCGCGGCCACCGCGTCGAGCGGCGCCGCGTGAGCATCGACGAGTGGCGGGACGGAGTGGCCTCCGGCGACGTGGTCGAGGTGTTCGCCTGCGGGACCGCCGCCGTGATCACCCCGATCGCCGAGCTCAAGGGCGAGGGCTTCTCCGTCGGCCGCGAAGGCGCGCCCGCAGGGGAGCTCACGATGTCGCTCCGCGAGGAGCTGACCGGCATCCAGTACGGACGCCGCGAGGACACGCACGGATGGATGACGAGGCTGGACGCATGAAGATCGCACGATTCGCCACGCAGCGCGACGGGGACAACGGGGGAGCGATCCACTTCGGGATCGTGGACGAGGACGACCTGGTCGTGCTCGCCGGCGACCCGATGTTCGCCGGGTTCGACACCACGGGGGAGCGCATCCCGATCGCGGAGGCGAAGCTCCTCGCGCCGGTGATCCCGCGCTCCAAGGTCGTCGGCATCGGCAAGAACTACGCCGACCACGCGGCAGAGATGGGCGGCGACGCCCCGGCGGAGCCGCTGGTGTTCCTCAAGCCGAACACGTCGGTCATCGGACCGGACGAGGCGATCGTCCTCCCCGAGGACAGCCAGCAGGTGGAGTTCGAGGGCGAGCTGGCGATCGTGATCGGCGCCGTGGCCCGCAACGTCCGCGCGGAGGACTACGAGGACGTGGTCTTCGGGTACACGATCGCCAACGACGTCACCGCGCGCGACCTCCAGCGCTCCGACGGCCAGTGGGCGCGGGCGAAGGGCTACGACACCTTCTGCCCGCTCGGCCCGGTCATCGAGACCGAGTTCGTCTGGAACGAGAGCGCCATCGAGACGCGCGTCAACGGGCGCGTGCAGCAGTCGGGCAGCACCGGCGACATGATCCACGGGGTGCCCGAGCTCGTGGCCTACGTCTCGCGCATCTTCACGCTGCTCCCCGGGGACGTGATCCTCACCGGGACGCCCGCCGGCGTCGGGCCGATCGCGAACGGGGACACCGTCGCGGTGGACGTCGAGGGCATCGGCACGCTGTTCAACCCGGTGGTCGTCCGGCGCTGAGCCCGGGTCCTCCTCGGCGCAGCGACGTCGCCGGCCCGCGCGGATCCTCGGATCCCGCGGGCCGGACGCGTCCGAGCGGGACGTCAGTCGGTGCTCGCCGGGTCGCTGCCGACGGCGCCCTCGGTCTCGTCGGGCAGGTCGGCGTCGCCGGAGACGGTGTCTCCTCCGCTGTCGCCGTCGGTCACGGCGTCGGTGACGCCGCGGTCGATCGCGGTGCCCCCGGGAGCGGCCCCCGCGGCGGAGGCGTCGGCCGCGTCCTCGCCGGGCAGCACCGTCTGCGCGCCGCCGGTGTTCGGGACGGCGTCGCCGCCGGATCCGGGAAGGTCCTTGTTCACGTTCTGGTCGGCCATGTCGGCTCCTCTCGTCGGTGCTCCAGCCCAGCACGCGACGAGTCCCTCCGCAGGACGTTGACAGCGCGGCCACGGGCGGGCAGAGGCGGGCCGCGAGGGCGGACGACGCTCCTTCACCGTGCTCCCCGGCGCTGTCAAGCGGACTGCCTCCGGGGCGGTCTGGTCGTAGCGTCGAGCTATGAACTCCTCCCGCACCGACTCCGTCAGCCGCATCGCCCGGGAGGACTTCGGCTGGTCGTCGCTGCTCCCCGGTCAGCGCGAGGCGATCGAGTCGGCGGCCTCCGGGCGCGACACGCTGCTGGTGCTGGCGACGGGCGGCGGCAAGTCCGCGGTCTACCAGATCGCCGGAGCCGAGCGCGGCGGCGTCGTCCTGGTCGTCTCCCCGCTCGTCGCCCTGCAGGCCGACCAGCTCGCCGCGATCGAGGCGGCTCCGGCGGCGCCTCCCGCGGTCGCGATCAACTCCTCCCAGGGCGCCGCGGCCGTCGCCCGTGCCTGGGACCGGATCGACGAGGGCGGCCCGCTCTACGTGCTCCTGGCACCCGAGCAGCTCGCCAAGCCCGAGAACGTGGCGCGGCTGGCGGCCGCGGGAGTGTCGCTGCTGGTCGTCGACGAGGCGCACTGCGTCTCCTCCTGGGGTCACGACTTCCGCCCCGACTACCTCCGCCTGGCCGATGTGCGCGGCGAGCTCGGAGACCCGCCGGTGCTCGCGATGACCGCCACCGCCTCCGGGCCGGTGCGCGACGAGATCATCGAGCGCCTCCGGATGACCGACCCCGAGATCCAGGTGCACGGCGTCGACCGTCCGGAGATCCGGCTGGTGGTGCACCGCCACGAGAGCGAGAGCGAGAAGCGTGCCGCCGTGGTCGAGGAGGCGCGCAGCTGGACCGCTCCGGGCCTGGTCTACGTGGCCACCCGCAAGGAGACGGAGGCCTACGCGGCCGACATCGCGGCGGAGGGGCGCCGGGTCGCGGCGTACCACGCCGGGCTCAAGGTGTCCGAGCGGAAGGTCGTGCACGAGCAGTGGCGCGCGGGCGAGCTCGACGTCGTCGTCGCGACCTCGGCGTTCGGGATGGGCATCGACCGGGCCGACGTGCGCTTCGTGCTGCACGCCACGACCACCGAGTCGCTCGACGCCTACTACCAGGAGATCGGCCGCGCGGGCCGCGACGGCGAGCCCGCCACGGGCGCGCTGCACTACCGTGCGGAGGACCTGGGGCTCCGCCGCTTCTTCGCCAAGCGCTCGGTCGACAAGGCCGCGCTGCGCGTGATCTGGGCGGCCGTCTCGGAGCAGCCGGGGCTCGACTCCGCGGCGCTCGCGAAGGAGCTGGGGAAGCCGGCCCGCACGATCGCCCGGATCGTCAACGACCTCGCGGACGCGGGGCTGGTGGAGACCGGCTCCGGACTGCGCGCGACGCGCGAGGCCTCCGGCGACGAGGCCGTGCACGCGGTGAAGGAGGCTCTGGCCTCCCGTGAGCGGATCGCGGAGTCGCGCCTGTCGATGATGCGCGCGTACGCGGAGACCAGCCAGTGCCGCCGCCGGGTCCTGCTGGACTACTTCGGCGTGGAGTCGGCCGAGTGGTGCGGCAACTGCGACGGCTGCGAGCGGCACGAGGCGAGCGGCGGGACCGAGGAGGCGCCTGTGGACGCCCCTCTGAGCGTCGACGAGTCGGTGGAGCACCGCGAGTGGGGCGCCGGCACCGTGATGAGCGTGGAGGCCGACCGGGCGACGATCTTCTTCGAGTCCGAGGGCTACAAGGTGCTCTCGTTCCAGGCGCTCGAGTCCGGCGTCCTGCGCGAGCACGCCTCCGCCTGACCCCTGCTCTCCGCGTCGGCCGGTCGCCGCTCGCGAGACGCCCCTCCGGTACGGCCGGCACGGCCTGCCGCGTACCGGAGAGGCGTCTCGCGGAGGGTGTCAGACCTTCGAGACGGCCGAGCTCACGTCGGTGGGCTTCTCGTAGTCTCCGTCCGGGATCGCACGGAGGGCCTCGAGGACGTCGCCGTCCGCGCCCTCCTTCTCGGCGGTCTCGACGATCGTGTCCTTCGAGGCGGGGTAGTCGATGCCCGAGAGGTACTTCTGGATCTGGATCGGGTTAGGTGCGTCCATCGTGCTGTCCTTTCGTCGCCTTGCTGAGTGTTACGAGTGCTCTTCGGCGAAGAGCCGGTCGAAGGCGTCGACGCGCCGGTCGGTGACCGTCGTGGGCGTCTCGAGGTGCACGGCACCGCTGGGCACGAGGCCCGCGCCGCCGAAGCGCTCCATGACGCGCCACTGCGCGGCGACGTCCTCACCGCTGTGCTCCGGGGGCAGCTGCTCCCAGAAGTCGAAGCCGCCGACGGCCAGGAGGGCGTCGCGGCGGTAGAGGACGCAGGCGCCCAGCCAGGCGACCCGGTACGCGCGCCAGGCGCCCTCCGGGACGTCGAGGCGGGCGGCGACGTGGGTGAGGTTGGCCGCGTTGTGGAGCGGCCAGCGCTCGAACTCAGGGGTTCCGCGCCGCACCCGCTCGGGCTCGACGCGCTCCTCCCAGGTCTCGAACGACTCGGTCTCGTGCGGGCGCACGTCCTCGAGGTAGGACAGGCCCTGCACCGCGGAGCCGACGAAGCCGCAGTCGAGGCGCTCGAGAGCCTCGTGCAGCCGCGAGAGCGTGCCCGGCTCGAGCCACACGTCGTCGTCGAGGAAGAGGACGGCGGGGGCGGTGGCGAGGGAGAGGAGGTAGTGCCTCTGCTCCGCGAGCCCGCGCCGGGGCAGGTGGCGGCGCACCACCGGAGCCCGGCCCTGCGCCTCCAGCACACGCAGCATCGCGAGGATCGTCGGGTCGCTCTCGGCGACCGCGTCGTCGGACTGGTCGCTGACGATCACGCGGAAGGGCGGTTCGTCCTGGGCGGCGAGTCCGGCGAGCGTGGCGGCGAGCTCGGCACGGCGGCCGACCGTCGGCACCAGCACGTCGATCAGCGGCTGCCGGGGAGCCTCGGGGACCCCCCAGCGCCCGGACCACCGGCGGCTGGTCACGGCGCGGCCGATCGGATGCGCTGCACCATCTCGGTCGTGGAGTGCTCCGAGACGTAGCCGACGGTGGTGACGACGCCTCCGTAGGATCGGACGACGGCGGCCTCCGCGAGCATGTCGGGGTTGTAGTCTCCGCCCTTCACGTAGACGTCGGGCTGCACGCGCTCGAGCAGCGGGATGGGGGTGTCTCCGCCGAAGAGGGTCACGTAGTCGACGCAGCCCAGCTCGGCGATCACGCCGGCGCGGTCGCCCTCCGGGTTGATCGGCCGTCCCTCGCCCTTGAGCCGCCGGACGGAGTCGTCGTCGTTCACCGCGACCACGAGCACGTCGCCGAGCTCGCGGGCCTGGCGGAGATACGCCGTGTGGCCGCGGTGCAGGACGTCGAAGCAGCCGTTCGTGAAGACCACGCGGCGTCCGCGGCGCGACTGCTCCGCGAGGACCTCGACGAGGGCGTCCTCGCCGAGCACGACGGCGCCGGGAGCGGCGAGGGAGGCGAGCAGGTCGTCGCCCGAGCAGACGGAGGTGCCGGGGCGCTGCACGACCACGTCGGCGGCGGCCTGCGCCAGATCGACGGCGGTGGCCAGGGAGCGGCCGGCCGCGAGGGCCAGGGTGGCGGTCGCGGCGAAGGTGTCGCCGGCGCCCGACGCCTGCTTTTCCTCCGCGGGCTGCGCGAAGGTGCGGCTGACCGTGCCGTCGGCGTCGAGGGCGGTGGAGCCGTCCCGGTCGAGGGTGACCACGACGTGCCGGGCGCCCGAGCGCGCGCGCAGCTCCTCGGCGGCGTCGCGCACGGCGGCGGCCCGCTCCGTCCCGCGGCCGAGGGAGGCGCCGAGCAGCCGCTCCGCCTCCTTGGCGTTCGGGGTGACGAGGTCCGGCCGGGCGGAGGCCCAGTCGGCGAGCTCGTGCGCATCGATCACGAGGAGGCCCGGGCGCTCGACGGCGAGCAGGCGCTCGACGGCCTCGCGGAGGATCCCCGAGCCGTAGTCGCAGACCAGGACGGCGTCGGCGCCCGCGGCGGCCTCGGCGGCGGCACCGGCGAGCAGGGCCAGCTCGTCGTCGGCCGGGCGGTGCGGGCCGGAGTCGACGCGCAGCATCACGCTGTCGCCACCCACCACGCGGGTCTTGATCGTCGTCGCGGCGCCGGTGCGGACGACCCGGGAGATGTCCAGGCCGGCCCGCTCGAGGGCGCGCAGCAGTCGATCGCCCTCGGAGTCGCGTCCGGCCACGCCGACGGTGCGGACGACGGCGCCCAGCGCGCGCAGGTTGGCGGCGGTGTTGGCGGCCCCGCCCGCGACGTCGACGACGTCCTCGAGCCGCAGAACCGGCGCCGGCGCCTCCCGCGTGACGCGCTCCGCCTCGCCGAGCCACCAGGAGTCGAGGATGAGGTCCCCGATCACGGCGACCACCGGCGGGCGCTCCCGGACGTGCGCCAGGAGCGCGCTCGCCCGCTGGAGCGCCGAGCCCTCGAGGCTCATCGGGCACCGCTGGGCAGCACCGGGAGGCCGAAGTGGACGACCGTGGTGGTGGTCATCTCGTCGAGCAGCTCCGGGCCGTAGCCGAAGCCGGAGCCCGAGGCGCCGCGGGGCTGGGCGCTGCCGCCCGGCGCTCCTCCGAAGACGCCGTTGACCTTGACGGTGCCGACCGGCAGCGTCGCCGCGGCGCGGTGGGCGTGCTCCATGTCGGCGGTGAGGATCGAGGCGGCCAGGCCGTAGGGGCTCGCGGCGGCCAGGTCCAGGCCCTCGTCGAAGGAGTCGACGACGCGGATCGGCGCGACGGGCCCGAAGGTCTCCTCCGTCATCACCAGCATCGATTCGGTGCAGTCGGCCAGGACGGTCGCGGGGTAGAAGGTACCGTCCCCGGGGGTGCCGCCGGTGAGGGCGCGCGCGCCGCTGCCGAGCGCCTCCGTGACGTGCTCGTGGACGGCGTCGCGCATGCGGGCGTCGACGAGGCGGGGGAGCGGGCCGGCGCTCCAGCGGTCGGCCTCGGCGACGAGCGCCGCCGTGAACGCCTCGGCGATGTCGCGGTGCACGTAGATCCGCTCGACGGAGGTGCAGATCTGTCCGGCGTTGGCGAAGGCGCCGAGCGCGGCCTGCTCGGCGGCCCAGACCGGGTCGACGTCGCGGTCGACGACGAGCGCGTCGTTGCCGCCGTTCTCGAGGATCACGTGCGCGCCGGTGACGGCGGCGACCCGGGCGAGCGCGCGGCCGGTGGCGGTCGAGCCGACGTGGGCGAGGACATCGACGCCCTCCGTGCGCGCCAGCTCGTCGCCGACCGCCCCGTCGCCCTCGACCAGGGTCAGCACCCCGTCGGGCAGCGCCTCGGCGAGGATGCTCGTGAAGAGGGCGCCCGTGCCCGGGCTGCGCTCGCTCGGCTTGTGCACGACGACGTCCCCGGAGACGATCGCGGCGCCCAGGAGGCCCGCGGCGACGGCGACCGGGTCGTTCCACGGAGTGAGGGCGAGCACGACGCCGCGCGGGTGCGGCAGGGCCAGATCGACGTTGAGGGCACCTCCGCGCAGGCTCTTCCCCCGGTGCAGCGGGCCGAGCTCGGCGTACTGGAGCAGCGTGTCGACACCGGCGCGGACGCCGCCCAGGGCGTCGCCGGCGGGCTTGCCGGTCTCCCGAGTGTTGAGGTCGGCGAGCTCCTGCTCGCGCTCGGCCACGCGGTGGGCGGCGGCACGGAGGAGGGCGCCGCGCTCGGCGGGCGCGGTGGCGGCCCACGCGGAGAACGCGGTCCGCGCTCGGCGGACGGCGTCGGCGGCGGTCGTGGCGGGGGTCGTGATGTCGATGGTCACGGTCACCTCTCGGTCGGGGGCGCCCGCGGAGTGGCGGACGCATCCGTCCGGTACCCGGGTGGTGCGCGCCTAGACACGTCGCGTCCGGAATCCGCCGCGGGATCGGCGGCGCCGGCTCGCCGTCGATCCGTTTCGGATCGGCCTCGGCGGGGAAGTGGATGGAGTGCACCGTCCCCGGAGCGGCGCCAGCGCGCCCTCCGCACCTGAGAGGAACCCGTCGTGGTCGCCATCGCCCCCCTCCGAGAGCCCTTCGCCGGAGTCGAGAGGATCGCCGTCCTGCGCGGCGGCGGACTCGGCGACCTGCTGTTCGCGCTGCCCGCCGTCGACGCTCTCGCGGCCGCCTACCCGGGAGCCGAGATCACCCTGCTCGGGACGCCCGCGCACCGGGTCCTGCTGTCGGGCGTCGAGTCGCCGATCAACGACGTCGAGATCCTGCCGGTGGCGCAGGGCGTCCGCGACGGAGAGGGGGAGGACCTCCGGGTCGTCGAGGACTTCACCGAGCGGATGCGCGCGCGCCGGTTCGACCTGGCCGTGCAGCTGCACGGCGGCGGGCGCTACTCCAACCCGTTCCTCCAGCGCCTCGGCGCGCGCCACACGATCGGCTCGCGCACGGACGACGCCGCGGAGCTCGAGCGCACGATCCCCTACGTCTACTACCAGCACGAGATGCTGCGGGCGCTCGAGATCGTCGGGCTGGCCGGAGCGCCTGCGACCCGCCTCGAGCCGGCGCTCGCCGTAGATCCGGAGCGGCGGGACCGCCTCGCCGCGGCGCTGCCCGCGGGTGGCCCGCTGGTGCTGATCCACCCGGGCGCGACCGACCCCCGCCGGCGCTGGCCCGCCTCCTCCTTCGCCGCTGTGGCGACGGAGCTGCTGGCCGACGGCGCCCGCGTGCTGGTGGTGGGCGACGCCTCGGACGTGCCCGCCGCCGACGAGATCGTCGCCGGAGCGCCGGGAGCGGTCTCCTGGGCAGGCGTCGTGGACCTCCCGGACCTCGCTCCGCTGCTCTCGCTCGCCGACCTCGTGCTCGGCAACGACTCCGGACCCCGCCACCTCGCCGCCGCGGTCGGCGCCCCGACGGTCGGGGTCTTCTGGGTGGGCAACGCGATCAACGCCGCGGCCCTCGGGCGGCAGCGCCACCGGGTGCAGCTGAGCTGGACCACCCGCTGCCCGGTCTGCGGGCGCGACGCCACGCAGGTCGGCTGGACCGCTCCGCGCTGCGAGCACGACGTCACGTTCGTCGGCGACGTGCGCGTCGAGGCCGTGCTCGAGGACGTCCGCGGGGTGCTCGCCTCCACGCGCTGAACCGCGAGATGCCACCTGTGGTGCTCGGCGTCGGCGTGTCGGCGGCACAGGTGGCATCTCGCGGAGAGAGATCCGGGGAGCGCCCGGATCAGCGGATCACGGCCAGGACGGCTCCTCCTCGTGCGTGATGACGAGCTCGCGGACCTCGCAGCCGCGCGGCTGGCCGAGGACGAACATGACGGCGTTCGCCACGTTCTCCGGGTCGTTCAGCAGCGCGTCCGGACCGGGCTTGTACTGCTCGTCGCGGTCGTCGAAGAAGCGCGTCTTCATGCCCGACGGGATCAGCGTGGTCACGCCGATCTCGCCCTTGGTCTCGGCCGCGAGCGCGCGGGTGAAGCCGAGCACGCCGAACTTCGAGGCGCAGTACGCGGTCGCGTCCGAGACGGCCTTGATCGCCAGCGAGGAGGCGACGGTGACGACGCGGCCGTGGGTCTCGGTGAGGAAGGGCAGCGCCGCGCGGACGACGGCCGCGGTGCCGAGGAGGTTCACGGAGATGACCCGCTCCCACTCCTCCGGCTCCACGTCGACGAGGCGGCCGCAGCGGTCGATGCCGGCCGCGGTGACGACGGCGTCGAGTCCGCCGTGCTCGCGGGCGATCTCGACGACCGCCTTCTCGGCCTCGCGGGTCTTCGCGACGTCGACCTGGTAGGCGGCGACGCCCTCCTTCACCGACGACACGTCGCGGTCGAGCACGATCGGGGTGCCGCCGGCGGCGGTGACCGCGGCGGCGACGGCCGCACCGAGCCCGGAGGCTCCTCCGGTGATCAGGACGCGGCCGATGGGGGTGGGAGTGGTGCTCATGGTTTCCTTCCGGGGGTGGTCTGCGGGCCTCGTGGGCCGCGGGTCAGCCGACGCGCGCGAGCGCGGCGGCGAGATGGGTGGTCGAGCGGCCCGGGTGGTACGGCACGGTCAGGACCCGGCCGCCCCACTCCGCCACCGTCGCCGTCTCGGGGAGGGACTCGGCGGAGTAGTCGCCGCCCTTCACCCAGACGTCGGGGCGGATGCGGCGCAGCGCCTCGTCCGGCGTGTCCTCGCCGAAGACCAGGACGGCGTCGACGCACTCGAGCGCGAGCAGCAGGTCGACGCGGTCGTCCTCGGGGATGATCGGCCGCGCCGCGCCCTTGAGGCGGCGGACGGAGTCGTCCGAGTTGAGGCAGACGATCAGGCAGTCGCCGAGCGCGCGCGCGGCCGAGAGGGTGCGGGCGTGGCCGGCGTGGAGCAGGTCGAAGCAGCCGCCGGTCGCGACCACGGTGCCTCCTGCCGCGCGGACGGACTCGGCGACGCGCAGGGCGTCGACACCGCCGCCGTGGAGGGGAGCGGGGTCGGCGGGAGCGGACAGGGAGGCGACCCCTCCCGCGAGCAGGTAGGCGCCTGCCGCGGCGACCGCCGCCTGCACCGCCTCCGACGTGCTCGCGCCCTCGGCGAGGGCGACGGCGGCGGAGGCGGCGAACCGGTCGCCGGCTCCGCACGGATCGGTGGGCGGCACGGTCACGGCCGGTGCGACGACCGGGACCCCGGCGCCGCGGGAGCGCAGCAGGGCGCCGGAGGATCCCATCGTCACGGTGACGGCGCCGCAGCCCCAGCGCTCGAGGAGGGTGGTCGCGGCGGATTCTGCGCGCGTCACTCCGCGGCCGACGGCCCCCGAGAAGGCCGTGGCCTCGGCCAGGTTCGGAGTGGCGAGCGCGGTGGCGGCGACCGGCTGCGAGCCGCGCGGGTGCGGATCCCACACCAGCGGCACGGTGAGCGCGTCGAGAGCCGCGCGGAGCGACGCGTCCTCTGTCAGCCGACGGCCGTAGTCGGCGACGATCACGGCGTCGGCGTCGCCGAGCGCGGCGAGCATCGCGTCGGTCACGCCGGGGACGGGGGGCGTCTCGCAGCCGCGGTCGATCCGCACGACGGCCTGGCCGGAGGCGGCCACGCGGGTCTTCACCGGCGTCGGCGCACCCGAGGGCCCGGCGACCAGGCGGACGCCGGACAGCTCGGCGCGCAGCTCCGCCACGTCCGGATCCGAGTCCTCGGCGAGCGCGGTCACGAGCGTCACCTCGTGCCCGTCGCGGGCGAGCATCCGGGCGACGAGCCCGGCTCCGCCGGCGCGGGCGCTGCGGGCCGACACGTCGACCACGGGGACGGGGGCGTCCGGGCTCAGCCGCTCGGCGGGTCCGGAGAGGTCGACGTCGAGCATCACGTCGCCGACGACGACGAGGTGCAGGCGGCTCACGAGGCGGCCGCCGTCCGCGCGCGGATCCGGTGCTCGAAGGCCCGGCAGAGCGCGTGCACGAGCACCAGCTGCGCCTCCTGCACGTTGGAGCCGTGGCCCTCGAGGGCGATCGCCTCGTCGCAGAGCTCGGTGAGCGGGTTGGGCCCCTCGCCGGTCAGCGCCCACGAACGGGCGCCCGCCGCACGGGCGGCCTCCGCGGCGTGGAGGAGGTTCGCGCTGCGTCCGCTGGTGGACAGCAGCACCACGACGTCGCCCGCGCGCGCGTGCGCGGTGACCTGGCGCGAGAACACGTGGTCGAAGCCGTAGTCGTTGCCGATCGCGGTCAGGCTCGACGTCTCGGCGTGCAGCGAGATGGCGGAGAAGGGGACCCGGTCGCCGTCGAAGCGGCCGACCAGCTCGGCGGTGAGGTGCTGCGCCTCGGCCGCGGACCCGCCGTTGCCCGCGGCGAGCAGGCGCGCGCCGGAGTGGAGGCGGTCGGCGAGCTCGACGCCCCAGGCGGCGATCCTGTCGGAGTGGCGCTCCAGCTGCGCGACCGCGTCGAGCGCGCGCGCGACGTGGTCGTCGACGAGGCGCCGGGCGGCGTCGGCCGGGGTGTCCAGAACGGTGTCGATGGTCGCGGTGTCGATGGTCATCGTCGCGGAGCCGCCTTCCGGGTGGTGGGGGATGAGGGTGCGCTCGTGGCGCCGGTGAGGAGCGACTCGTCGCCGAGGCCGGCGAGGGTCGTGACGTAGGCGCGCTCGGTGTCGGCGGCGACGCGGTCCCAGGAGTAGCGGGACTCGACGCGCTCGCGGCCGGCGGCTCCGTAGGCGCGGGCGCGGTCGGGGTCCTCCAGCAGCGAGCCGAGGGCGGCGGCCAGGGCGACCGGGTCGCGCGGGGGCACGTGCACGCCGGTGACGTCCTCGACCACGGTGTCGATCAGGCCGCCCACGGAGGAGGCGACGACCGGTACACCGCAGGCCATCGCCTCGAGCGGAGTGATGCCGAACGGCTCGTACCAGGGCGCGCAGACCACGACGTCGGCCGAGCGGAGCATCGCGGGCATCTCGGTCTGCGAGAGCTGGCCGACGAAGTCGACGCGGTCGGCGACTCCGAGGCTCTCGGCCACGCCGTGCAGCCGCTGGTACTCGGGGTCCGCCGTCAGCGCGTCGCCGGAGCCGGAGCCCCCGACGACGACGAGCTCGGCGTCGTGGCCGGCCGCGACCAGGCGCGCGAGCGCCTCGATCGCGATGCCCATTCCCTTGCGCGGCACCAGCCGGCCGATGGTCATCAGCCGCGAGCGCTCGCCGCGCGGCGCGACAGGGCCCTCGACGGAGAACCGGTCGATGTCGACTCCGCAGGGCACCACCGAGATGCGCGAGGTCGGCACGCCGAGCCCTTTGAGCTCGAAGGCCTCGTCCGAGCAGGTGGCGACGACGCCGTCGGCCTTCTGGCCCACGCCGGGCTCGAGCCAGGCGCGCTCCTCGGGGCTGGTGTCGAGCGCGCCCTGCTGGCGGCGCTTGACGACGCCCAGCGCGTGGAAGGTGTGGAAGACCGGTACGCGCCGCCCTGTGGCGCGCTCCACCCGCTCGGAGGCGTCGAGCGCGGCGACTCCGGACATCCAGAAGTGGCTGTGCACGAGGTCCGGCCGCTCCTGCAGCCACTCCTCGGCGAGGTCGACGGCGAAGTCGCCCATGAAGGGCAGCAGCTCGTCCTTGGAGACGCGGCTCGGCGGGCCTGCGTCGATGTGCACCACCTCGACGCCCGAGGTGAAGGGCACACGCCGGGGGAGGGAGGGGTCGTCGCGGCGGGTGTAGACGACGACGCGGTGGCCGCGGCGCGCGAGAGCGTCGGCGAGGGCCGCCACGTGGACGTTCTGGCCGCCGGCGTCGACGCCGCCGAGGGTCGCCAGCGGGCTCGCGTGCTCCGAGACCATGGCGATCGTGAGCGCGGGCGCGGCGGAGAGGTGCTGCTTCATCGGGTGCTCCCTTCCAGAGCGGGCTCCGGCGGCCGGCGTCCGGGGAGGTCGGCGAGGACCTCGTCCCAGTCGCGGTGGAACCGGGCGAGGCCGTAGCGCGCGAGCGCGGCCTCGCGGGCGACGGCGCCGGCGCGGGCGGCGCGGTCCGGGTCCTCGACGAGCGCCCGGGCCGTGGCGACGAGGGAGTCGAGGTCGTTCGAGACCGCTCCGGCCTCGGGCGGGACGGCGCGCCCCGCCTCCGTCACGTCGAGCGCGACGACGGGCATCCCGAGGTGCATCGCCTCGAGCAGCGCGAGGCCGAGGGAGGTCCAGCGGAACGGGTGCAGGTAGACCCGGCGTCGGGCCAGCGCGGCGTGCATCTTCTCCGTGCGGACGTCGCCGAGGACCGTGACGTCCTCCAGGCCCGGCAGCTCGGCGAGCCGGTCGGTCTTCATCCCGAAGACGTCCAGCGGAGCGACGGCGCCGAAGCGGGGGAGCAGGTCGGTGCCGGCGACCCGGCCGCGGCGGACGGGCTCGTTGACGACCACGCCGAAGTGCGGCAGCTCGCCGGTGTAGAGGGGGCCCGGGTCGTGGATCCCGTGCTCGATCACCGTGGTCCGGGTCGATCCGGTGTCCCACATCAGGGCGTTGAAGTGGGTGACGTGGACGATCAGCAGGTCGTCGCGGTCGGCGAGCGGGTGGCGGTTGTCCGGCACGTTCCCACGCGGGGTGTTGTGCTCGACGTAGACGGCGGGCACATCGCGGCCGAGGCGTCGCCCGAGCAGGCGCTCGGCCTCGGCGAGCTCCTCGGGACGCTGGAGGAGGACCGCGTCGACGTCGGCGTCGTGCAGCTCCTCGGGCGCGATCTCGGCGGCGCGGGGCCAGTCGCGGCCGCCGGTGCCCAGGCCCCAGGCGTCGCGGGCCGGAGTCGTGGGGAGCAGGTAGGTGTGGGCGCCGCGGACGAAGGCGTCCGCCCAGCCGCCGTGCACGTGCCAGAGCAGGATCCTCATGCGATGGCCTCTCTCGGGGAAGTCGTGGGTCGGAGTCGGAGGGCGGCGGCGACCGCCTCCTCGGCGCTCACCCCCGCGAGGCACGGATGGCCGGGGACGGGGCAGACGCGGGCGCGCGAGCCGGCGCACGGCGACTCCTGATCGCCCAGCAGTGCCACCGGGACGCCGTGAGGTGCCCAGCGCACCGCCGGGACGACCGGGGCGAAGAGGCTCACCACGGGGGTGCCGACCGCGGCGGCGAGGTGCGCCGGACCGGTGTTGCCGCAGATCACGACGTCGGCGCCGGCCAGCACCTCGGCGGCGCCGGCGAAGTCGGTGGCCCCGCCGAGGTCGATGCCGCGGGTGCCCGCGACCTCGGCCGTGAGGGCGCGCTCGCCCGGTCCGCCCGTGACGACGACCGCGAGGCCGGCGTCCGCCAGCAGCTCGACGGCGCGGGCCGCGTTCGCCGCGGGCCAGGCGCGGGCGGGGACGGCGGCTCCGGGGTGCACGACCGCGTACGGACCGACCCCCTCCAGAGCGGTCGGCAGCGCGCCCTCGCGGCGCACGCGGAGCCGTCCGTCGTCGCCGGGGGGCAGAGCGAAGCCGGCCGCCGCGGCGATCGCGAGCGCGCGCTCCGGCTCCGGCTGGTCCTCCTCGAGGGTCTCGCCCGGGACGAGGCGCACGTCCAGCAGGGCGCCCGCGAAGTCGACCGAGGCGCCCGAGATGCGCTCGACGCCGGCGAGCCGGAGCAGCAGGGCCAGCGGCAGCGGCGACTGGTGGAAGGAGGTGAGGATCACGGCCTCGTCCGGCGCGAACTCCTCGACGATCGCGCGCAGCTCGTCGACGAGCTCGGCGTCGACGGGGCGGGAGGCGTCGCCGATCCACGGGCACCACCAGGTGCGGACGGAGGAGGGACCCGGCAGCAGTGCGGCGGCCGGCGCGCCCTGCGGACCGCTCAGCAGCAGCACCTCGGCGTCGGCCGCGATCGCGCGGACGGCCGGTCCGCACAGCAGGACGTCTCCCGCGCTGTCCAGGCGGGCGACGAGCACGCGGCGCCTCACTCGGCGTCCTCGTCGGGCTGCATCGCGAGCAGGAGCTCGACCGCCTCGAGGAGCGTCGCCGCCTGCAGGGGGGCGGCGTCCACCTCCTCGGCGCGGGTGATCGGAGTCGGCACCAGCACACCGCGGGCGCCCGCCGCCGCGGCGGCGCCGACGTCGGCGCCGATGTCGCCGATCACGGCGAGGGAGCGGGCCGGCAGTCCCAGCCGCTCGGCGGCGCCGAGCACCATGCCGGGCCGGGGCTTCCGGCAGGAGCAGCCGTCCTCGGGGCCGTGCGGGCAGAGCATCCACACGTCGAAGCCGCCGAAGAGCTCGTCCACGCGCCGGTTCACCGCGTCGGCCTGGCCGCGATCGATGATCCCGCGGGCGATCCCGGACTGGTTGGTGACCACGCCCACGGCCAGTCCCGCCTCGCGCGCCCGCTCGACCGCGGCGAGGGCGGTGGGCATCGGCGAGACCTGCGCCGGGTCGCCGTTGTACGGGACGTCGACCACGAGCGTCGCATCGCGGTCGAAGAGGATCCCCCGCAGCCGGGGGGCCTTCGTGCGCTCGTCGGCGCTCCGGGAGGAGGAGTCGTTCACCTCCTCCTCGTACCCCTCGACCGGGGATGTAAACCCCCTCCGGGAGAAGTCGGTCCCGCCGGGCGCGTCGCTCGCATCCGAGGACGCCGCGTCTGAGGCGCGCGCAGCGGGGTACGGGGACTCCGACAGGAAGGAGGCGCCGTGCGCGCTCTCACCGCCCCGGACGGGACTCCGGAGATCCTCGCGCTGCGCGCTCTCAAGCTCGGCGACCTGCTCGTCGCGGTCCCGGCGCTGAAGGCGCTGCGCCGCGGCTTCCCCGAGCACCGGGTGATCATGGCCACGACCCCCTGGCTCGAGCCGATCGTCGACCTGGTCGAGGGCCTGGACGCGCTCGTGCCCACTCTCCACGGCCTCGACGACCCGCTGCCGATGGCCGCCGGCCGGATCGAGCTCGGCGTGAACCTCCACGGCAACGGCCCGGAGTCGCGGCTGCGCCTGCGCGAGGTGGCTCCGGAGCGCACGCTCGAGTTCCGCGTTCCGGCGCTGGACCCGGGCGCGGGACCCGGCGACCCGCGTCCGCTCTGGCTCGACGGCGAGCTCGAGCGCGCGCGCTGGGCCCGCCTGGTGAACTCGATCGGGCTCGACGCCGACCCCGAGGACGTCGCGATCGCCGCCCCCGAGGAGCCCGCCTCGGCCCCCGGAGCCGCCGTCGTGCACATCGGGGCCTTCTACGGCTCGCGCGAGTGGCCGGAGGAGCGCTTCGCCGCGGTGGCGCGCTCCCTCGCCGCCGAGGGGCACCGCGTCGTCTACACCGGAGGCGCGAACGAGGCCGACCGCGCCCGCCGCGTCGCCGAGCTGGCCGGTACGGGCGAGGTGCTCGCGGGGGTGCTGGCGCTCAGCGAGTTCGCCGCGGTCGTCGCGGCCGCCGAGGTCGTGGTCACCGTCGACACCGGAGCGGCGCATCTCGCCTCCGCGTACGGCATCCCCTCGGTGGTGATCTTCGGACCGGCGCCGCCCGAGGCCTGGGGGCCTCCCGCCTCGGGGCCGCACCGCGTGCTGACCGATGCCTCGCTCCGCCGCGGCGACGTCTTCTCCGCCGAGCCGGACCCGGCTCTGCTCGCGGTCCAGGTCGACGACGTCCTCGCCGCTCTCGCGTCGCTCCCGACGCGTGCCGAGACCCACCTCAGGCGGACTTCAGCCGCGTCGTCGGGCGCACCGGAGTGACCGTGGCCACCCGGGCCCGGGGCGCGCGCGGCTGATGGCTGCGCGAGGGGGCGCCGAGCCTGTCGGCGAGCTGCGCGAGGATCCGCCGCTGCAGGCGCGAGACCTGCATCTGCGTCGTCCCCAGCGCATCGGCGATCTGCTGCTGGGTGCGCTCCTCGACGAAGCGCATCCGCAGGAGCTCGCGCTGCCCCTCCTCGAGCTCGGCGAGGGCCTCGGCGAGTCCGTGCCGCCGGTCGATGCCGAGCAGCCTCTCGTCCTCGCCGCCGAGGGTGTCGCCCAGGCCGACGCCGCCCTCGCCCACGGTCTCGTCGAGCGAGAGCGGATGCCCCGCGAGACGCGCGTCGGCGACCTCCGCCGCGTCCACGCCGAGGCGGCGCGCGATCTCGTGGTCGGTGGGGTGGCGGCCGAGCTCCTGCGCGAGCTCGTCGGCGACGACGGCGGAGCGGCGGTGCAGCTCCTGCACGCCGCGCGGCGGGCGGATCATCCAGCCGAGGTCACGGAGGTGGCGCTTGAGCTCTCCGGTGATCGTCGGGACGGCGAAGGCGGCGAAGCTGTCGCCGCGCTCCGGCGTGAACCGGCGGGCTGCCTTGACCAGGCCCACGTAGGCGACCTGGCGCAGATCCGCCCAGTCGCTGCTGCCGCGGGAGACCCGGCGGGCCATCGCCTCGGCCAGTCCGAGGTGGTCGAGCACGATGCGCTCGCGGATCCGCTCGCCCTCCGGGCCCTCCGCGCTCACCGCGGCCTGGAAGAGCGAGAGCGTGCGGGCGTCCTTCTCCTCCCGCGCCGCCTCGGTGAGGACGCTCGGGCGGTCGGTGCGGGTGTCGAGATCGATCGTGCTCATCAGTGCTCCTTCCGGGCACGCTCGCGCGGAGGCCCGGCGCGGCCTGCGGTGCGGCGCTCGGGCCCTCTCGACGAGAGGCCCGGGGTCAGCGCACCACTGCTCCTGCTCGCTCGGGGAGTCCGTTGACTCGGAGCAGTGCTGTCCGGTAGAAGCAGTGGCCGCGAGGCGCGCACCGTGCCCGGGGCGGAGGCGCCGCGGCCCCCGTGATCCCGGGCGCCGCACCGGCTCCCGCCGGTAGGATCGGGCTCGTATGTCTGAGCTCACCCCGCCCCTGGAAAGCGCGCCGGACGCGCACCCGTTCACGACTGCGACCGGGAGCGACGTCCGCGTCCGCTTCTGCCCGTCGCCGACCGGGACCCCGCACGTCGGCCTCATCCGCACCGCCCTGTTCAACTGGGCGTACGCGCGCCACACCGGCGGCACGTTCGTCTTCCGCATCGAGGACACGGACGCCGCGCGCGACAGCGAGGAGAGCGTCGAGCAGATCCTCGACGCGCTGCGCTGGCTGAAGCTCGACTGGGACGAGGGCGTCGGCGTCGGCGGCCCGCACGGTCCGTACCGCCAGTCCGAGCGCACCGGCGTCTACCTCGACGTGATCGCGCGACTAACCGCCTCGGGCCACCTCTACGAGAGCTACTCCACCGCGGAGGAGATCGACGCGCGCAACGAGGCAGCCGGCCGTGCGAAGCAGCACGGGTACGACAACGTCGACCGCGACCTCACCGAGGAGCAGCGCGCCGCCTTCCGCGCCGAGGGCCGCGCCCCGGCGCTGCGCCTGCGCGTGCCGGACGCCGACCTGTCCTTCGACGACCTCGTCCGCGGCCCGATCACGTTCCCCGCGGGCTCCTTCAGCGACTTCGTCGTGGTGCGCCCCAACGGCCAGCCGCTCTACACGCTCGTGAACCCGGTCGACGACGCGATCATGCAGATCACCCACGTGCTCCGCGGCGAGGACATCCTGCCCTCGACCGCCCGCCAGATCGCGCTGTACCACGCGCTGATCGACATCGGAGTGACGACCTTCGTCCCGCGCTTCGGCCACCTCCCGTACGTGATGGGCGACGGCAGCAAGAAGCTCTCCAAGCGCGACCCGTCCTCGAACCTCTTCCACCACCGCGACCGGGGCTTCATCCCGGAGGGCCTGGTCAACTACCTCGCCCTGCTCGGCTGGTCGCTCACGCACGACCGCGACGTCTTCTCGATCGACGAGATGGTCGCCGCCTTCGACGTGTCCGACGTGAACCCCAACCCGGCCCGCTTCGACCTCAAGAAGGCGGAGTCGATCAACGGCGACCACATCCGCCTCCTGGCCGTCGACGACTTCACCGAGCGGACGATCCCGTACCTCGTGGCGGCCGGAGTGCTCGCGGGCGAGCCGACCGCCGAGCAGCGCGCCGTGCTCGACGCCGCCGCGCCCCTCGTGCAGGAGCGGATCGGCCTGCTGGGGGAGGCCCCCGGCATGCTCGGGTTCCTCTTCACCGCGTCCGATGCGCTCGAGTACGACGAGGACGCGCTGAAGGGCCTGCCCGCGAACGCCGGCGAGGTGCTCGCCGCCTCGATCGGCGCCCTCGAGCTCGTCCCCGCGTCCGAGTGGCTGACGGCCTCGATCCAGGAGGCGCTCGCCTCCGCGCTGATCGAGGGCCTCGGCCTCAAGCCCCGCATCGCCTACGGGCCGCTGCGCACCGCGGTCTCCGGACGCCGGGTCTCGCCGCCGCTGTTCGAGTCGATGGAGATCCTCGGCAAGCAGGAGTCGATCGCCCGCCTCGACCGCCTCGGCGCGCACCTCTCCCGGCAGGCCTGACCCGTGGCGGAGACGGTCGGCGGACGCTACGACGTCGTCGTGATCGGCGGGGGCCCCGCGGGGCTCTCGACGGCGCTCAACCTGGTCCGCGCGCGCCGCAGCGTGCTGCTGCTCGACAGCAACCGCCCGCGGAACGCTGCGACCCTGCACTCGCACGGGTTCCTCACCCGCGACGGGATCTCGCCGCTCGAGCTGCGCCGCCTCGGCCGCGAGGAGTTCGAGCGCTACGAGGCCGCCGAGGTGCACAACGCTCTCGTCACCTCGGTCGAGCGCTCCGGCGGCGAGTTCGTCGTCGGCGCGCGGGGCGTGCGCGGCAGTGCGGACCGCTCCGTCGTCGCCACCGCCGTCGTGGTCGCCGCGGGGCTCCTCGAGACGCCGCCCGCGCTGCCGAGCCTCCGCGCCTACTACGGCACCGCCGTGCACAGCTGCATGGAGTGCGACGGCTACGAGAAGGCGGGGGAGGCGCTCGCCCTGATCGGCGAGACCGACGACCTCGCGGAGCGGGCCATGCTCCTCTCGCAGTGGTCGACCGACCTGATCGTCTTCACCAACGGCGTCGGGACGGTGAGCGACGCCGACGAGTCGCTCCTCGCCTCGATCGGCATCCGGGTCGACCGGCGCCCGGTCGCCGACCTCGCCGGGGAGCGCGCCGAGATGACCGGCGTCCGCCTGGTCGACGGTGACGTCGTCCCGCGCACCGGAGCGTTCGTCCGCCCCGTCTGGACCCCCGCGCTGGACTACCTGGACGCGGCCGGCCCCGACCGCGACGCCGACGGCTTCCTCCGCGTCGACGCCGGCGGTCGCACCTCCGTCCCCGGCCTCTACGCCGCCGGCGAGGTCACCCCTCCCGGCCCGCAGCAGCTGATCGTGGCCGCCGGATCGGGAGCCCAGGTCGCCTCGGCGATCAACCGCGACCTCGTGCGCGCCCGCCTCGGCGAGGCCGCCCCGGAGTCCGAGGGCAGCGTCGTCCGCGGCTCGATTTGAGCCGGATGCCCGCGTAGGGTACTGTCGTCTCTCGGCGCTCGGGTCTCGATCCGATCGCCGCCTGGTCTCGGGATCACTTCCGGATGACCATTGGGGTATGGTGTAATTGGCAACACGGCTGATTCTGGTTCAGTTGTTCTTGGTTCGAGTCCAGGTACCCCAGCACTGATCTCCTCTGCGGCACTCCGCCCGACACCCCCTTCCGGGCGTCCCCCGGGCCGACACTCGCGAGCCGCTCTCGGCGGAGTCCGCAGTATCCCCCCTCCGGCCGACGCGGCCGTCCGAGGCCCTGTGACACGATGGAACCTGTACGTCTCTCAGGTACCCGCGTCGCGCGGGTCGGACGAAAGGTCGCCCGCCCATGGAACCGGATCTCCTCTGGATCGTCCTCGCCGGAGTCGCCGTCGGCGCACTCCTGCTGATCGCCCTCATCGGCTTCTTCCTCTTCCGCGCCTGGTACCAGGTGCCGCAGGCCGACGAGGCGATCGTGATCGTCGGGAAGAAGCAGAAGGGCGAGGACGGCCTCACCTCGAACATGACCGTCATCACCGGCGGCGGCGCGTTCGTGAACAAGCTGACCCAGCGCTCCGACCGCATCTCGCTGCGCTCCCGCCAGATCAAGATGGAGCCGGTCGCGCAGACGAAGAACGGCGTCACCATCCACCTCGCGGGCGTCGCCCTGGTCAAGATCGGCTCCACGGCCGACCAGGTCCGCGCCGCCGCCGAGCGCTTCGCGTCGCAGGACCAGTCGATCGACGTCTTCACCACCGAGCAGCTCGAGGGCGCCCTCCGCGGCGTCGTCGCGAAGCTCAGCGTCGAGGAGGTCATGCAGGACCGGCAGAAGCTGGGAGACGAGATCGCCGAGGGCATCAAGGGCGACCTGCTCGCCCAGGGCCTCGTCCTCGACTCCTTCGCGATCCAGGGCGTCACCGACCGCAACGGCTACATCGAGGCGCTCGGAGCGCAGGAGATCGAGCGCGTCCGCCGCGAGGCCGACGTCGCGCGGATCAACGCCGCCCGCGAGGTCAAGGCCCGCCAGCTCGCCACGGACGAGGCGAACCTGATCGAGCAGACCGCCTACGACAAGAACACCGCCGCCGCGAAGTCCGAGGTCGGCCGCGCCAACGCCGAGGCCGAGCAGGCCGAGAACCTGGCCCGCGCCGAGCGCGAGCAGGCCGTTCTCGTGCAGCGCGCCGAGAACCGGCAGGCGGAGCTCGACGCCGACGTCAAGCGCGTCGCGGACGCCGAGAAGTACCGCCGTCAGACCGAGGCCGACGCCGACGCGTACGGACGCGAGAAGAAGGCCGAGACGGACCGCCAGGTCGCGCAGCAGGTCTCGGACGCCGAGGCGTACGCCGTCCAGCGCCAGGCGGAGGCGCGCCAGGCGTCCGCCGCCGCCGAGGCCGCCGCCGTGAGCGCCCGCGCCGAGGCCGAGGCCCACGCACTGCGGGCCAAGGCGGGCGCCGAGGCCGAGGCGCTGCGCGCGAACGCGACCGCCGAGGCGGAGGCCATCCGTGCGAAGGGCGAGGCGAGCGCGGCGGCCATCGCGGCCGAGGCGGAGGCGCTCCGCGAGAACCAGGAGGCGATCCTGGGTCGCGAGCTCATCGGGCAGCTGCCCTCGCTCATGGCCGAGTTCGCCAAGGGCTACCAGAACGTCGGCTCGGTGACGCTGATCGGCGGCGACACCGCCGGCACCCACATCGCCCGCGAGCAGGCGGCCGGCCTCGCCGCCACGTTCGACAGCGTCAAGTCGGCGACCGGCGTCGACCTCGGGGCGATCCTCCAGGGCCAGGCCTTCGGCCGCGGGATGGCCACGGGCGGCTCCGTCGTGCCGACCGGCGCGTCGGTGTCGACCGGATCGGGGGACACGGCTCGTCCGTCCGGCTCCGGCGACCCGACCGCCGTCGCCTCCACGAGCTGACCGGAGGGTCCCGCCGATCCTCGGCGGCTCCACCACCGCCGCCGTGCTCGTCGGTGGACGCCCGCGGGCGTCCGCCCTCGAGCACGGCGTGCCGCGTTCTGCGCGACCGGACCGTGCCGCCGCCCGGCATCGTGCAGCCCCCGCTCAGGCGAGCGGCTTGCGCATCTGCAGGGACGTCGTCTCGTAGCCGAGCGACTCGTACAGCGCCCGCGCGGCGCTGTTGAAGCCGAACACGTTCAGCGCGAGGGAGGCGCCGCCGCGGGAGCGGACGTGCGACTCTGCGAGCAGCATCGCCGCCCGGCCGAGGCCGCGACCGCGCTCGGCGGCGTCGATCTGCACGTCCCAGACGTACCCGACGCCCTCGAGTCCGCTCGGGTGCGGGCCGAGCCACAGCGACCCGACCGCGCGGCCGTCCTCGGAGACGAGCAGCACGTCGTGCCCGGCGGCGGGGGAGCCTCCCGGGAAGTACGTCTCGTCCGAGGTGTCGGCGTTGCGCGTCGCGGCCGCCTCGTCGTCGCCCGCCCGCATCCGGTCCTCGATGTACGCCGAGCGCTGCACTCGCATCCACCGGGCGAGAGCGGCGGCGGGCATCGGCTCGAGCGTGACGGTCATCCCCTCACGATCCCACTCCGGGCCCGCCTCCCGCGAACGATCCGTCGCGGACGGCCCGCAGGGGATCCGGGGACGGGCCGCTCGCGACGGATCATCGCCGGCCCGGGTCAGTCCGGGGTCCGCTCCGCGTGCTTCCGCTTCCCCAGGCGGGTGGCGAGGAACAGCAGCGTCCCCACGACCACGTAGCCCGCCGTCGCCAGCCAGACCACCCCCGTCTGCTGCGTCAGGAGCACCACGCTCGCGATGGTCGCGAGCACCGGCACCACGCGCGGCACGGAGTAGTGGGCGTGGTCGACGCGGTCCTTCTTCAGCACCAGCACCGAGACGTTCGCCGCGATGAACACCAGCAGGAGCAGCAGCACCGTCGTCTCGGCGAGAGTGCCGACGTCGCCGATGAGGCTGAGCAGCATCGTGACTCCGCCGACGACCACGATCGACACCCACGGCGTGCGGCGGCCCGGGAGCACCTTGCCGAAGGCGCTCGGCAGCAGACCCGACGTGGCCAGCCCGAAGCCGACGCGGCTCGCCATGACCATGAACAGCAGAGCGCCGTTCGCGATGGCGACCAGCGCGATCAGGCCGAACAGCCACGGCGGCACGGCCACTCCGCTCGCCGCGACCACGTCCAGCAGGGGGCCGCTCGACGCCGCGAGCTCGTCGTTCGGCAGCACGATCACGGCGCCGAGCGCGATCAGGAGGTAGACCACGGCGGCGGTGATCAGCGCGCCGAAGAGGGCCCGCGGGTACACCTTCGAGGGGTTCCGCACCTCTTCGGCCATGTTCGCCGCGGCCTCGAAGCCGAGGAACGAGAAGAAGGCGACGATCGAGGCGGCGAACGCGCCCTGCAGCGGAGCGACGTCGGGGTTGAACTCGAGCACGCGGGAGGCGTCGCCGTCGCCGGAGCCGAAGAAGACCGCGGCGCAGACGATGACGATCACCAGTCCGCTCACCTCGATCACCGAGGCGACCAGGTTCGCGGTCAGCGACTCCTTCACGCCGCGCAGATTCACCAGGGTGAGGATCGCGATGAAGACGAGCGCGGTCGGGATCGGCGGGACGTCCAGCAGCGCGCCGAGGTAGTCGCCCGCGAACGCGTTCGCCAGCGAGGCCGCCGTCGTGATGCCGGACGCCATCATCAGGAAGCCGATCAGGAACGAGAGGTACGGCTTCCCGAACGCGCGGTCCACGTAGCGCGCCGCCCCTCCGGCGTGCGGGTACTTGGTGATCAGCTCCGCGTACGTGCCCGCGGTGAGCAGGGCGACGACCAGCGCGATCAGCAGCGGCAGCCAGATCACGCCGCCGACGTCCTCCGCCATCGTGCCGACCAGGGTGTAGATGCCGGCGCCGAGCGTGTCGCCCACGATGAAGGCGAACAGCAGCGGTCCGGTGATCACCCGCTTGAGCGACGCCTTCCCGGGAGCGGTCTCGGCGGTGTCCGTCGTGTCGGTCATCCGCACACTCCACCGAAGCGAGGGGTCCGAGCGCAAGCCTCGCCGCCCGATCGCTGCGAGATTTCTCATGATCGTGACCCGTGTGGCAGGGGCCGTGGGCGGCGGGGCCTCCCACAGCGCGCCCGTCCCGGGTCTCGGGTGATCCGCCGCATCAGCGGGAGGGGACTCCGTGCGCACAGGGTGAACAGGGGGCGTCCGCGCGTGCCGCCGCGCGCCCGCACTGGGTAGGCTGGAGCGCTTCGTCGTGAGTGGAGCGGTCGCGGAGGAATCATGGGCAAGAAGCGCAACCAGGGACGATCCGGAGGCGGTCAGGGCGGGTCCGGCGGTCAGGGCGGCGGCCGCACGGCCGAGACCGCGCTGATGGTGCGGTTCCGCAGCTGGTACCGCTCGCACCTCGCCGAGGTCGGCCTGCAGCACGAGCACCTCGAGGCCGACGAGGCCGTCGAGGTGCTGACCGACCTCTTCGCGATGACCCGGGACCTGCGTCCGCGCGGCTCCTTCGCCCAGCCCGACGCCGAGCTGCTCGAGGCCGTCTTCGACCAGATCGAGGCCGACCTGTCGGGAGAGGAGAGCGAGGCCGACCTCGACGACACCCTCTTCACCGTCGCCGAGGTCGTCGAGCACTTCCTCGACTTCCTCACCGACGAGGACCTCTGGACCGGCACCGACGAGGAGCTGGACGAGTGCCAGGCCGTCCTCGACGAGGTCCTCGACCTCGCCGGCTCGTTCGTCGAGGCCGTGCTCGACGACCTCGCGGAGCTCGACGAGGTCCCGGCCGAGGAGCAGCTCTCCGCCGTCCGCGCCACCGCTCTCGTGCACGCCGCCGACGTCGTGGTCGAGCACCTCGCCGCCGCCGACGGCGCGACCCTCACCGAGCGCGCCGCCCGCGAGATCGCGGTCGAGGCGGGCATCTCCTCCGCGGGATCGACCCCGAGCGACGACTCCGTCCGCATCCCGGTCTCGGCCTGGTGGGACGCGCTGGTCGGCTCGGCCGTGCTCGAGCAGGAGGGGTCCGCCGCCGGCCTCGGCGAGGCGGCCGTGCTCTGGCGCAGCTCCGACGCGCACGAGGCCGCCGCCGAGCGCATCGCCTACGTCGCCCGCTTCCTCGAGCAGTGGATCCTCAGCGCCCAGACCGCGCTGACGGCCGCCGACACCGAGGACGGCGCCTTCTCCCCGGAGGAGCGCGCGGTCACCACCACCGACGCCGTGCTGGTCCGCATCGCCGTCGCCTGCCAGGCCGAGATCCACCCGGGCCTGGTCGTCGGCGAGCTGGTCGACGAGCTGGCCGCCGACTCCGGAGTCTCGCTCGACGAGGCCCTCGACGAGCGCGAGCGCATGGTCGGGACGGCCGAGCGCATGCTCGACGACACCGCCGAGCTCGGCCTGCTGCTGCACTCGCCCGAGTTCGGGTACGCGGTGCCGGAGGGCCTGGCGCCCGTCCTCGCCTCCGTCGTCCGCGCGACGGTCGTCCTCCTCGGCGAGCGCGAGGCCACCCGCCTCGAGATCCTCGACGAGGCGACCCAGGACATGGCGACCGCCTACGCCCTCCACGTCGCCCTGCTCGGGACCAAGCCCGTCGTCTGGCGGCGTCTCGAGCTCTCCTCCGAGTCGTCGCTGCGCGATCTGCACCTCGCGCTCCAGCTCTCGCTGGGCTGGACCGACGCGCAGCCGCACTACTTCAGCGTGGGCGTGCCCGACGAGGAGCAGGCTCCGATCGGCTCGCCGTCCGACGCGGAGGAGTTCGGCGCCGACCTCGTGGACGAGGCGGGCGTCGCGCTCGCCGAGGTCCTCGAGCAGGAGCAGGACGAGCTCTTCTACGTCTACGACCTCGAGGACGAGTGGCGCCACGTGATCCGCCTGGAGGCGATCGCGCCGCTGTCGACGGCTCTGCCGCGCTGCACCGGCGCGCGCGGCGCGGCTCCGCTCGACATCCCGGGAGGCCCCGCGGCCTGGGCCGACACGGTACGGGCGGCGACGGACCCGTCCTCGGCCGACCACGCCGAGGCGCTCGAGGCTCTCGGCCTCGCCGCGGGCGCCTCGTTCGATCCGGCCGCGGTCGATGTCGACGGCATCAACCGCTCGCTCGGACTCCTGCGCTCCGCCGTCTGACGCCCCGCAGGACCGCATCGCCGGAGGAGGTCCCCGCTCCCGCTCACCGCGGGCGGCGGGAGCCTCCTCCGGTGGCGCACGTCACGGGGTGAGCAGCAGCTTGCCGATGTGGCCGGAGGAGCGCATCACGTCGTGCGCCCGCTCGGCCTCGGCGAGGGGGACCACCTCGTCCACCACCGGGCGCACCGTCCCGGCGGCGACCAGCGGCCAGACCTCCGCGCGCACCTGTGCCACGATCGCGCGCCGCTCCTCCAGCGGCCGGGCGCGGAGGGTCGTGGCGTGCACCGCGCCGCGCTTGCGCATCAGCACCCCGAGGTCGAGCGACCCGAGCGCGCCGGACTGGTTGCCGATGAACACCACGCGTCCGCCCACGGCCAGCGCCTCGAGGTCGCGGGCCAGGTAGTCGCCGCCGACGGGGTCGAGGATCACGTCGACGCCGCGCCCGCCGGTCGCCTCGCGGACCCGCTCGACGAAGTCCTCCTCGCGGTAGTCGATCAGGACGTCGGCGCCGAGCGCGCGGCACGCCTCGAGCTTGCGGGGGCTGCCGGCCGTGACGGCGACGCGGGCTCCGAGGGCGACGGCGATCTGGATGCCCGTGGTCCCGATCCCGCTCCCGCCGCCGTGGAGGAGGACGGTGTCGCCGGATCCGAGCCCGGCCACCATCACGAGGTTCGACCAGACGGTGGACGTCGTCTCCGGGAGGGCGGCGGCCGAGACGAGGCCGATCCCGTCCGGGACCGGCAGCACCAGGCCCGCGTCGACCGCGACGTACTCGGCGTAGCCGCCGCCGGAGAGCAGCGCGCAGACCTCGTCGCCCTCCGCGAACCCGGTCGCGTCCTCGCCGAGCGCGACGACCGTGCCGGACACCTCCATCCCGAGGATCTCGGAGGCGCCGGGCGGCGGCGGGTAGACCCCGCCGCGCTGGCCGAGGTCGGCGCGGTTCACGCCGGCGGCCGCGACGCGCACGAGGACCTCGCCCGGTCCGGGGGAGGGGGTCGGCACCTCCTCCAGCACGAGTCGGGAGTCGGGGCCGGGGTTCTCGATGCGGATCGCCTGCATGAGGGGGATGCTACGCCGCCTCCGCGCCTGCCTCCGTTCCTGTACCCCCGGCGTGCGATCTGCAGGGGATCCGGACGTCGCCTCGCGGTTCAGGCGGAGGAGAACGCTCTCCCGCCCGCATCCCCTGCGAACCGCACCGTCCCCTGCAGATCGCCCGTACCCTGCAGATCGCCCGGCTAGCCCTGCTCCGCCAGGAACGCCAGCACCGCGTCCTTGAAGCCCCGCGCGGGCACGGTGCTGGTGTGGTCGCGGCCGGGGACGCTCACGAACCGCGCCCCCGCCTCCGCCGCCAGCAGCTCGCCGCCGGGAGCGATCGGATCCGCGCCTCCGGTCACGAGCAGCGTCGGCAGGCCGGGGTGCCGCCCGTGCTCCGGGTGCGCCCCGCCGCGGACGCCGTCGGCCACCGCCACCAGCGCCGCGAGGTCGTTGCCCTGCACCCCCTCCGCCATGCCGATGAAGGCGCGGGTGAAGCCGTTGTCGATCTCGCCGCCGGAGGCGACACGCGCCCGGGCCGCCTCCGCGTCGAAGGAGCGGAGGGGCTCGCCCACGGTCAGCCCGCCGAGGCTCAGCGAGGCGAGGCGCTCCGGGTGCTCGAGCCCCAGCACCCAGCTCATCCGGGCGCCGAGGGAGTAGCCGAGCACGTGGGGCGCGTCGAGGTCGTAGGAGTCGAGCACCCGCACCAGGTCGGCCACCATGGCGCTCACGCTGTAGGAGTCGGAGTGGTGCGGCTTCTCGCTCGCGCCGTGCCCGCGCTGGTCGAGCGCCACGACGCGGTACCCGGCGCGGTGCAGCGTCCGGAGCCAGCCCGACGTCTCCCAGTTGAGCACGGCGTGGGAGGCGAAGCCGTGCACGGCGAGGACGGTCGGGGCGCTCTCCTCGCCGACGGAGTAGGTGGCCAGCCGCACTCCGTCGTCGGCCACGACGTACACGGGCGGGGGGAAGGCGATCACTCCACCACCCTGCCCGCCGCCGCGGCGTCGAGGGGGCACCGTGCTGCGGACACGCCGAGCGGAGCCTCAGGCGCGGGGCGCCGTGCGGGCCGGGGTGCCAGGACGATCAGCGCGGCGGGCGGGTGGAGCGGGCGAAGGGCACGGCGATCCAGAGGCGCACGGTGCGTCCCTGGCCGGACCGGATCCCGAGGACCACGCACAGCACGAGGTTGAGCACGGCCAGCGCAAGGATCGCCGAGATCGTCGCGAGCGGCCACTCGGCGCCGAGCGAGTCGCGCACCGACACCAGCGCGAGATGCAGCGGGACCAGCATCAGCTGGAGCGCGAGGTAGGTGAGCTGCCAGTTGACGGCCACCAGGCCGTTCCGGTCGCTGAGGGTGCCGATCCGCCGCCGCGACCCCCACACCATCACGGTCGCCGTGAGGGAGATCACGGGGGAGATCACCACGAAGCCGGCGAGCGCCGAGAGCCCGGCGAACCAGACGGCGCGGGCGCCCGTGCGGTCCCGTGTGCGGTGCCGCAGCTCGTCGTCGTCCATCTCGCCGCCTCCTCGCGCCCGACCCAGTCTCGCACCCGCCCCCTCCTCGAGGCGGGGGATCGCCCCCGAGTTCCGGGGGTTCCCCGGATGGGGCGGGCCCGGGTGCGTCCGTAGCGTGGAGGCATCGCCGGAGCACACCGGCGGCACCGCATCCCGCCGGGCGACCGGCACCCGAGAAGGAGCACACCGTGACCACCGACGACCGCACCGCCCGCCTCTCCACCCCCGCCGACGAGCAGCCGACCGTGGACCTGGGCGCGACCGCCGTCCTCACCGAGAAGCGGCCGACCGCCGGGGAGCGCCCCGCCGCCGAGGAGCCCGCCTCGTCGCAGCAGGCCCGCGCCCCCTACGGCACCCCGGCCGTCCCGCCCGCGGCGCTCGCCCCGGCTCCGTCGACCCCGTTCTCGCTCACCAGCCTGATCCTCGGCGTCACGTCCGTCTTCTTCGGACTGACCGTGATCGCTCCGGCCGCGGGCCTCGTCTTCGGCGTCCTGGGCCTGAGGAGGGAGCCGACCGGCCGCACGCTCTCGATCTGGGGCATCGTGCTCAACTCCGTCATGCTCGGCCTGGTCCTGCTGTTCGCGATCGCGGTGCTCGTCGTGGTCGTGCTCGTGCCGCTGGCGGCCCTGGCGTCGGGGAGCGACTACCGCTGACCCGCCGCGTCCTGCGTCCCGCGCCTCCTGTCCGCCCCGGCGGCGGGAGGCGCGGTCGTTCCGCGCCCGTCGAGCGCCCGCTCCGCGCCTGCGTCCGCCGCCGCCCCGCGCCCCGGCGATAGGCTGGCCGCGCAGTTCGCGAGCCCCCTGCACCCTCCGGGGCCGCACGACGACAGCAACGGAGCTGGACGTGACCCTCGCACCGAGCACCCTCCCCGACCGCGACCCGGAAGGCAGAGCCCTGGACGACACCGAGACCCCCGCCACGCGCACCGAGAGCGACTCCCTCGGCTCGATGGAGATCCCCGCCGAGGCCTACTGGGGCATCCACACGGCGCGGGCCCTCGACAACTTCCCGATCTCCAAGCGCCCCATCTCGATCTACCCCGATCTCGTCCGGTCCCTCGCCACGGTCAAGCTCGCGGCCGCCCGGGCCAACACCGAGCTCGGCAGCCTCGCCCCCGCCAAGGCCGAGCTGATCGAGACCGCGTGCCGCCGCATCATCGACGGCGAGTTCCACGACCAGTTCGTGGTCGGGGTGATCCAGGGCGGCGCCGGCACCTCGACGAACATGAACGCGAACGAGGTCGTCGCCAACGTCGCGCTCGAGATCGGCGGCTTCGAGCGGGGCGACTACGCCCACCTGCACCCGCTCGACGACGTCAACCGCAGCCAGTCCACCAACGACGTCTACCCGACCGCGATCAAGATCGCGATGACGTGGTCGCTGCGCCGCCTGCTCGACGAGCTGGCACTGCTGCGCGAGTCGTTCTCCCGCAAGGCGGTCGAGTTCGGCAGCGTCCTGAAGGTCGGCCGCACGCAGCTGCAGGACGCGGTGCCGATGACGCTCGGCCAGGAGTTCCACGGCTTCGCGACGACCCTCGGCGAGGACCACGCCCGGCTCTCCGAGACCATCTGGCTGCTCGCCGAGGTCAATATCGGAGCGACCGCGATCGGCACCGGCATCACCGCCGATCCGCGCTACGGAGCGGCCGCGGTCCGCCACCTCAACGGGATCACCGACCTCGACCTCGAGATGGCGCAGGACCTCGTCGAGGCGACGAGCGACACCGGCGTGTTCATGTCGTTCTCGAGCGCGCTCAAGCGCTCCGCGATCAAGCTGTCCAAGATCTGCAACGACCTGAGGCTCCTCTCCTCGGGCCCGCAGGCCGGCTTCGGCGAGATCAACCTGCCGCCGCGCCAGGCGGGATCGAGCATCATGCCCGGCAAGGTGAACCCGGTCATCCCCGAGGTGGTCAACCAGGTCGCCTACTCGGTGGCCGGCGCCGACGTCACGGTCACGATGGCGGCCGAGGCGGGTCAGCTCCAGCTCAACGCCTTCGAGCCGGTGATCGCGCACTCGCTGCTGCAGAGCATCACCTGGATGACGCAGGCCTGCAGGACGCTCCGCGAGAACTGCATCGACGGCATCACCGCGAACGTCGACCGGCTCGAGGCCATGGTCGCCTCCTCGGTCGGCGTCGTGACGGCGCTCACCCCGAGCATCGGCTACACCGCGTCCGCGGCACTCGCCAAGGCCGCCCTCGCCACCGGCCGCAACATCGCCGACCTGGTGGTCGAGGCGGGGCTGATGTCCCGCGAGGAGGTCATGCGGCTCATCTCGCCGGCCCGGCTCTCGGGCATCGAGGCGATGACCGCGGCGCTCCCGATCATCGACCCCGCGCCGGAGGCGTGACCGAGGCCGCGAGGCGCGCCCCGGCGTAGCTGCGCCAGGGCGCCCAGCGTCGTCCGGCCTCGGCCAGCGCGCGCTCACCGGCGGGCAGGCCGAGCGACGCCGCGCCCCGTCGGAGCGCCGGATCTCCCGCGAGCAGGACGTCGGGATCCCCGGTCGCCCGCTGCGCCACCGCGGCCGCCGTGGCCCGGCCGATCCCGAGGACCGCGAGCAGCTGCTCGGCGAGCTCCTCCCGGTCGGCGTCGAGCCGCAGCGCTCCCTCGGCGAGCAGCGTGCAGGTCCGCACCAGCACGTCGGCGGATCGGCCGAGCACGTCGGCGGCGTACTCGGCGATCACCGCGGGGGAGGGGAAGGAGCGCGCGATCGATCCGCTCGCCACGGACTCCGGCAGCATCGCGCCCAGCGCCGCGACCAGCCGTGCGGCCTCCCGCCGGCCGAGCAGCGCGCGCACCAGCGTCTCGACCGGATCGACGGAGCCGGGCACGCGGACGCCGGGGCGGGCGGCGACGCTCGGAGCGAGCGCGGGATCGGCCGCGAGGGCCTCGTCGACGGCCCGGGCGTCCGCGTCGAGGTCGAGCAGCCGCCTCACCCGGGCGACCAGGGGCCCGATGTCGGCGACGGAGACGAGGGTCGCGCTGCAGCGGACGGTCGCCTCGTCCGCCTCCAGCCGGATCAGCGCCGCGCCCCCGGGCAGGACGAGCGAGCGCGCGTAGCCGCCGGGGGACGCCTCCTCGAGCCCCGGGAGCGCGTCGGCGCCGAGCACGTCGAGCACCCCGGGATCGAACGGAGCGCGCACCGCCAGCCGCAGCTCCAGCGTGGTCGCGCCGTCGTGGACGCTCGCCTCGGAGCGCGTGCCCCGGGCGGAGGCGCGCAGTGCCGTCGGCGTCCGCTCGTACACCTCCGCCAGGGTCGCGTTGAACTGCCTGATGCTCGTGAACCCGGCGGCGAAGGCGACATCGGACACGGGGAGGTCGGTGCTCGTGAGCAGGAGCCGGGCGGTCTGGGCGCGCTGGGCGCGCGCGAGGGCCAGCGGAGGGGCTCCCAGCTCCTCGCGCAGGATGCGGCCGAGGTGGCGCGCGCCGTAGCCGAGCCGGGCAGCCAGTCCCTCGACCCCCTCGCGGTCGACGACTCCGTCCGCGATCAGCCGCATGGCGCGCGCCGCCGTGTCGTCGCGCAGGTTCCACTCGGGGGAGCCGGGCACGGCGTCCGGCAGGCAGCGCTTGCAGGCGCGCAGCCCCGCCTCGTGCGCGGCGGCGGCCGTCGGGTAGAAGCGCACGTTCGCGCGCCGCGGAGTGATGGCGGGGCAGCTCGGACGGCAGTAGACGCCCGTGGAGTGCACGCCGGTCAGGAACCGCCCGTCGAACCGGGAATCGCGGGAGGCGACGGCGCGGTAGCGCTCCTCGAAGAGCGGATCGGAGTCGGGCACGCCTCGAGCCTCGCACGCGGCGACGTCCAGCAGGAGCGGGAATCGGACATCGGCGTCGCCGCTGAGGGTCGCTGCACGACGTCGGCCGCGAGCGGAGTCCCTGCCCCCACACGGCAGGCCACCCCCTCTCAGCCGACGTTGTGCAGAGCTGTCCCCGCTCACGTGCGCCCTGTCGCCTGTCAACCGCCGCCGGCACACCCCGCCGGTGCCCTACTGTCGGCCCCATGAGCGCCTATCCGCCGCCCGCACCGCCCGCCACCGCCCGCCCCTCCGTCGTGCCGACCGTGCTCGGCTCGATCGGCGTGGCGCTCCTCGGGATCCTGCTGCTGCTCGTGCTCGCCTACGTCGTGCTCGGACTCGGCGTCAGCGCCGCGGGGATCTGCGCGGTCATCGCGCTCGTGCCGCTCACCGTGGTGCTGCTGGGCGTCCGCTGGGTCGACCGCTGGGAGCCGGAGCCCGCGCTGGGCCTGTGGTTCGCCTTCCTCTGGGGCGCGGCCGGCTCCGTCGCGATCGCGCTCCTGGTCGACCTCGGCGTGCAGATCGCCGTCTACGCCTCCGGGCAGCAGCCGAGCGGATCCGACTTCGTCGGCGCCGTGATCCAGGCGCCGCTGGTCGAGGAGACGGCCAAGGGGATCGGGGTCCTCCTCGTCCTGCTGATCTGGCGCCGGACCTTCGACGGACCCGTCGACGGCATCGTCTACGCGGCCGTCGTCGCCTCCGGGTTCGCCTTCGTCGAGAACATCCTCTACTTCGGCAGCGCGCTGGTGGAGGGCGGTCTCGGCTCGCTCGCGGTGACCTTCTTCCTCCGCGGCGTGCTCTCGCCGTTCGCGCACGTGCTCTTCACCGCCTGCACGGGCGCGGCCCTCGGCGTCGCCTCGAACCGGCCCGCCGTCGCGCGGCTGCCCATCGCCCTGCTCGGGCTGGCGCTCGCCGCATTCCTGCACGCGCTCTGGAACGGCTCGTCGTTCCTGGTGTCCGACTGGTTCGGCTTCTACGGCGTGGTCCAGGTGCCGCTGTTCGCGGTCGCCGTGGTCGTCGTGGTCCTGCTGCGCCGGCAGGAGCGGCGCGTGACGCTCCAGCGGCTCGACGACTACGCCGTCGCCGGGTGGCTCTCGCCGGCCGAGGTGCGGATGATCGGCACCGCGGAGGGGCGCCGCACCGCCGCCCGCTGGGCCCGGAGCGCGGGAGGGGACCGGCCGCGCGCGATGCGGGACTTCCTCCGCTCGGCGACGCGTCTCGCGCACCACCGGCAGCACCTCCTGCTCGGCCGCGGCGGACGCACCGGTGCGGTCGACGAGCGCGTCCTCCTCGACGAGCTCGTCGCCCGCCGGGCGGTCCTCACCCGCTGAGCCGGGGCCGCCCCCGCTCCGCGAGGGGCGGGCTAGGCGGAGGCGCTGCGCACGCGGCGCTCGCCGGCCGTCACGGGCACGCCGAGCCGGTTCTGCGCGGGCGGCAGCGGGCAGTTGTAGTGGGGCGAGAAGCCGCACGGCGGGATGTAGGCCCGGTTGAAGTCCAGGAGCACCGGGCCGGGAGTGCCCGCGTCGGCCGCGCCGCCGATCCGCTGCACGACGAGGAAGCGGCCGACGGGGTAGCTCGCGAGCTCCGGGTCGGCGCTGCGGTTGGTCGGGTCGCCGAACGGGACGAGCAGCGTGCCGCCGTCGTCGAACGCGGCGACCGTGTACTCGCGGGCTCGGCCGTCGTCCACGAGCGAGAAGGTGATGTCGCCGGGCACGACCAGCTCGCGGGTGGCGCCGTTGTCGCGCAGGTGCTCGAACGGGACGGTGCGGTCCTCGGCGACCGGCTCGAACCAGGCCTCGAGCACCCACGCGGCGTCGAAGGGGAAGGTCTCGATGGCGTCGAAGGAGCGGATGCCGTCGGAGGCCGCGTCCCAGACGCGGTAGCCGTACTCGGGCTCGCCGGTGTCGAGGTTCTCGCGACGCATCCGCGTCAGGGTCGCGGAGCGGCCGTAGCCGGCCAGCGCCTGCTCGTCGTCGACGCATTCGCCGGACTCGAGCCAGCGGGTCTCGACGAGGGCGAGATCGCCCCGCGGTCCGGTGACGCGCTCGACGCGTCGGGCGAGCCACGACTCCCAGCCGGCGCGCGCCGACTCCGTGAGGTCGATCGAGGCGCGGGAGGGGGCGGTGACGCTGCTGCTCGGAGTGGCCATGGGGCGTGCAACGCGGGGCCGTCCGGTTCTCTTCCCGGTCGATGATCGGACGGCGGCCGGGCACCCGGGAGAAAGAGCTCGACGCCCTGCGGCAGCGGCAGGGCCGGCTGCTCGGACGGGGCGTCGAGCTCTTCGTGGGAGAGAGGATGCTCCTCCGCGGCGCCGAGCGCAAGAGGCATCCGGATCCCGCTGACGGCACGGCCCTCTCCGGATCGCTCGGTAGACTGGATCGCCTGTTTTCCCGCGGCCCCCGGAGCGCATCCCGCGCCTCCCGGCCCGCGGCGGCGGACCCTCGGAAGGCGGACGATGACGGACGGCAGCACTGTGCAGGCCACCGAGCTCTCTCGGGAGCGCGACTACGTGGCGGCGCTCTACGCCCGCCTCGACGAGCTGATCGACCAGGCCCGCGAGGCTCTGGACACCGTCCGCATCGAGAGCGTCGGCGGCAACCACCAGAGCCGCTCCGAGCGCGACGCGTACGCGCGCCTCTACGAGGACCGCATCCGCTCGCTCACCGGCGCCGACGACCGGCTCGCCTTCGGCCGGCTCACGCTCGCGGACGCCGACTCCGAGCACCGCTACATCGGCAGGATCGGCCTGCGCGACGAGGAGCAGGACACGCTGCTGCTCGACTGGCGCGCCCCGCAGTCGGCCGCGTTCTACCAGGCCACGGCCGCCCGGCCGATGGGGACCCGCGCCCGGCGCCATCTCACCACTCGGGGCCGCGAGGTCCTCCGCTTCGAGGACGAGGTCTTCGACGAGGAGCTGCTGCGCGAGGGCACCGTGCTGCAGGGCGAGGGCGCGCTCATGGCGGCCCTCGGCGCGCAGCGCACCGGCCGGATGCACGACATCGTCGCGACCATCCAGAGCGAGCAGGACCGCATCATCCGGTCCGAGCTGCGCGGCGTGCTCGTCGTGCAGGGCGGGCCGGGCACCGGCAAGACCGCGGTCGCCCTGCACCGGGCCGCCTACCTCCTCTACTCGTACCGCGACCGCATCGCCTCCTCCGGCGTGCTCGTGGTCGGCCCCTCGCGCTCCTTCCTCCGCTACATCGAGGCGGTGCTGCCCTCGCTCGGCGAGACGGGCGTCGTCCTCTCGACGCTCGGCCAGCTCTACCCGGGCCTCGACCTCGTCGAGGAGGACGTGCCCGCGGTCGCCCGCGTGAAGGGCTCGGCGCGGATGGCGGAGCTGCTCAAGCGCGCGGTCCGCTCCCGCCAGATCGTCCCGGCCGAGACCCAGGTGCTCGACGTCAACGGCGAGAAGCTCCGTCTGGAGCCGCAGGACGTGGAGCGAGCGATCACCCGGGCGCGCGACAGCCGCAAGCCGCACAACGAGGCGCGCGTCTCCTTCGTCAAGACGCTGCTCTCCCAGCTCACGCGTCAGCTCGCCGATCAGCTGCGGAGCCACGGCAGCACGGTCGACGAGGCCGACGAGGCGGTGCTGCGCGAGGACGTGCGGACCGCCCACGACGTGCGCGTCGCGCTCAACACCGCCTGGATCCCGCTGACCCCCGAGAAGCTGCTGCAGGACCTCTACGCCCGTCCCAACTGGTTCGCGACGCTCACGCCGCGCTGGACCGCCGCGCAGCGCGCCCTCCTCCGCCGCGACCGCGACGCTCCGTTCACGGTCTCCGACGTGCCGCTGCTCGACGAGGCCGCGGAGCTGCTCGGCGCCTACGACGACCAGGCCGACGCCTCGAAGAAGGCCGAGAAGGAGCAGCGCAAGCGCGACATCGAGAACGCGGAGGCCGCCATCCGCAACATGGGAGTCGACGGCCTCGTCAACGCGAAGGATCTCGCGGCCGGCTTCGCCGAGCGCTCGGTGCTCGGCACCACCGCCGAGCGAGCCGCCGCCGACCGCACCTGGACCTACGGGCACGTCGTGGTCGACGAGGCGCAGGAGCTCTCGCCGATGCAGTGGCGGGTGCTGCTGCGCCGCTGCCCGATGCGCTCGTTCACGATCGTGGGCGACGTCGCGCAGGCGTCCGGCGCCTCCGCCGCGTCGAGCTGGGACGCCGCGCTCCGCGACACCTTCGGCCGCCAGGGCCGGGGAGTGGAGGCGGCGCCGTGGCGCTTGGAGGAGCTGACGGTCAACTACCGCACGCCCGCGCAGATCGTCGCCTTCGCCGAGCGGACGGCGCGCGAGAACGGGCTGGAGATCACGCCGGGGGAGGCCGTGCGCTCCACCGAGTGGCCGGTGCGGACGATCCGCGACCGCGGCGACGCGGGCCTCTCGGAGCGCGTACTGGCGGCTGTGGTCGAGGACCGGGACATCGAGGCGGAGGGCACCCTCGCGGTCATCGCGCCCGACCACGACCTCGCCGCGATCGCCGAGCGCCTCGAGGAGCGGTTCGGCCGGGAGGTGGGCCGCGGAGCGACCGGGCTCGACCGCGCGATCGCCGTGCTCTCGACGAACGACGCCAAGGGGCTCGAGTTCGACTCCGTGATCATCGCCCGCCCGCGTCTCATCGCTCAGACGGGCGAGCGCGGCGCCGCGTCGCTCTACGTCGCGATGACCCGGCCGACGCGGCGACTCACCCTGGTCGAGTGAGCGCTCGCAGCCCGCTCCCAGACTGCGCTCCCGAGCGCCGTAGGATCGAGGCATGAGCAGCGAGAACCTGACCAAGCCCGAGGTCGACGCCCCTGAGGGCCCGGCCCCCGACACCCTCGTCGTCGAGGACATCGTCGTCGGCGACGGCGCCGAGGCGCAGCCCGGCTCGACCGTCGAGGTCCACTACCTCGGCGTCGAGTACGACACCGGCGAGGAGTTCGACTCCTCCTGGAGCCGCGACCAGTCGATCAACTTCCCCCTCAACAACCTCATCCGCGCCTGGCAGCAGGGCATCCCGGGGATGAAGGTCGGCGGCCGGCGCAAGCTGATCTGCCCGCCCGCGCTGGCGTACGGCCCGGCCGGCGGAGGGCACCCGCTCTCCGGCAAGACCCTGATCTTCGTGATCGACCTGCTCGGCACCAAGTAGCTCCGGGCACACGAAGAAGGCGCAGCTCCTAGCGGGGCTGCGCCTTCTTCACGCGCTCGACCAGCTCGCGCCAGGCTCCGTCGAGCTCGGTCTCGCCGAGGCGGACGCGGTGCGTCTGCACGCGGATCTCGTAGACGAAGCGGTCGGCCCGGCCGGGGTACTCGCCGTCGGCGCTGTCCCAGGGGAGCGAGCCGAGCAGGTCGCGCCAGGCGCGCTCGTCGGGCTGCTGCTCGACGTCGACCCGCCACACCCGGCGGAGGCCGGCGAAGCCGCCGCTGCGCGACACGATGACGTCCATGCGCGCGATGCTACCCGCCTCCGCCCGCGAGCGGACCGGCTCAGGCGGCCAGCGTCACGCCGACCGTCGTCCAGCCGGTGCGCACGGCGGCCTCGACCTCGGAGCCGGATCCGTAGCGCTCGGCGGCGGCCTGCACGGTGAGCGCTGCGAACGCCTCGAAGTCGGCCGTCGCGGTGAGGACACCCCCGGTCAGCACGTCGTACCAGACCTGCCCTGCTCGCTCCCACGCCTTCCCGCCGAGGGTCGTCGCCGCCACGGCGAACGCGCGGTTGGGGATCCCCGAGTTGATGTGCACTCCGCCGTTGTCGTCGTCGGTCTCGACGTAGTCGGCCATCGAGCCCGGCTGCGGGTCGGAGCCGAGGACGTCGTCGTCGTACGCGGTGCCGGGAGCGATCATCGACCGCAGGGCCGTGCCCTGCACCTCGTCGGTGAAGAGCCCCTCGCCGATCAGCCAGCTCGCCTCGTCGGCGCTCTGGCCGGCGCCGTACTGCTCCAGCAGAGCTCCGAACACGTCCGAGACCGACTCGTTGAGCGCTCCGGACTGGCCGCGGTAGACGAGGTTCGCCGTGTACTCGGTGATGCCGTGGGCGAGCTCGTGGCCGATCACGCTCTGCGAGACGGTGAAGCGGCGGAACACCTGGCCGTCCCCGTCGCCGAAGACCATCCGCGAGCCGTCCCAGAAGGCGTTGTCGTAGTCGTCGCCGAAGTGCACGGTCGCGTCGAGCGGGAGCCAGGCGTCGTCGATGGAGTCGCGGCCGTACGCCCCCTGCAGGAAGGCCGACATCGCGCCGAGGCCGTCGTACGCCTCGTCGACGGCCGCGTCACCCGTGGCCGCCTCGCCCTCGCGGCGGACGACCGTGCCGGGCAGGGTCTCCTCCGTCCGCGCGTCCGCGATGGTGCGCTGGAGCGACTGCACGCGGGTGCGCGGAGAGGGCATCGCGGCGGCGGTCGGCACCCCGCGGTCGGGCGAAGGCTCGCCGGGGCGGACGCGCCGGAACGGCACGTCCTGCTCGAGCGAGCGGCTCGCGGCCCGCGCGGCCCGGGCGAAGGCCGGATCGTCGAGGCGGGCGATGCGGACGAGGAGGTACGGCGGCACGACGGTTCGTCTCATGCCCCGATCCTGGCACCGACGTCCGACACGGTCCCGGGCTCGCCCGGCGGGCCCGCATGCGGTAGCGCCGAGCGGTAGCGTGAGCGCGACGAGCGGTTTCCAGCGATCCGGGGCCAGGCCCCGAGGACGACGAGGGCGGACATGGGCATCATCACGCGGGGCTTCTTCGGCAAGAGGGAGGCGGACCCGGACCTCCCGCCGGGCCAGCACCTCGAGAACGGGTTCCCCGTCCTCTCGATCGGGCCCACCCCGAACATCCACGAGTGGGCCTTCTCCATCGACGGCGGCCCTGCGGGCGTCCGCCGCTGGAACCGGGAGGAGTTCGACGCACTCCCGCACGAGGACGTGCACACCGACATCCACTGCGTGACCCGGTGGTCGAAGCTCGGCACCAGCTGGCGCGGCGTCTCGGTCGACACGCTGCTGGAGGGCCTGGAGACGGACGCCGGCTTCGTCATGGCGCAGAGCTTCGGCGGCTACACGACGAACCTCCCGCTCGCCGAGATCCGCGGCGGGAAGGCCTGGGTCGTCACCGAGTTCGAGGGGAAGCCCCTCGCAGCCGAGCACGGCGGCCCCGCACGGCTCCTGGTGCCCCACCTCTACTTCTGGAAGAGCGCGAAGTGGGTGCGGACGCTCCGCCTGATGCCCGGCGACGAGCCCGGCTTCTGGGAGCAGAACGGCTACCACATGCACGGAGACCCCTGGAAAGAGGAGCGCTACTGGTGATGTGGACGGAGGCGGTGGCCGAATCGGTCGCGCCGGTCACTCCCACGTCGCGCCTTCTGGTGCTCCGCGTGCCCGGGTGGCCGGGCCATCTGGCGGGGCAGCACCTCGACGTGCGGCTCACCGCGCCCGACGGCTACCAGGCGAGCCGCTCCTACTCGATCGGCGCGCCGGCCGACGGGGAGCGGGTCGAGCTCGCGGTCGAGCGGCTGGACGACGGCGAGGTCTCCCCGTACCTGGTCGACGGCCTCGAGGCGGGCGACCGGCTCGAGATCCGCGGCCCGATCGGCGGCTGGTTCGTCTGGCGTCCCGAGCAGGCGGAGCCGGTGCAGCTGATCGCGGGCGGGAGCGGCGTGGTGCCGCTGATGGCGATGGCGCGCGAGCACGCCCGGTCCGGGAGCACGGCGCGGATGCAGCTGCTCTACTCGGTCCGCTCGCCCGTCTTCGCCTACTACCGCGAGGAGCTGGCGGCGCTCGCCGAGCGGCCTGCCGCGACGGGCGGAGTCGCGGTGGACCACGTCTTCACCCGAGTGGCACCGGCGGGAGCGGCGCGTCCGGCCGGCCGCGTCACTCCGGAGCTGCTCGTCGAGGCGGCACTGCCGGCCGCGCTCGAGCCGACCGTCTACGTGTGCGGCCCGACTTCGTTCGTCGAGGCCGTCGCCACCGCCCTGGTCGAGCAGGGCCACTCGCCCGAGCGGGTCCGCACCGAGCGCTTCGGCGGCGCCTGACGCACCTCCCCGCGAGGCGCCGTCCCGGGGCGGACGCGCCGCACGCGTCCGCCCCGGCGCGTCCCGCGGGGAGGGAGGGGTCACTCGAAGGAGACGGTGCGGTTCTCGCCGATGTCGGGCTGCCCGCCGGTGACGGCGGCCTTCAGGACCTTGAACAGCACGACCGGACGGGGCTCGTCGGTCGCCCACAGCTCGACGGTCTCGGCCTCGACGCGGATCAGCGCGACGGTCGGGTCGTCCCTGCCGTCGGGGAACCAGCCGGCGACGGCCGGGGACCACAGCTCGTCCACCTTCGCAGGGTCGTGCACGACGGTCGCCGAGCCGGCCACCGACAGGTAGCCCTTCTTCGACTCGAACGCGACGTTGACGCTCGGGTTCGCGCGGATGTCGTCGACCTTGGGTGACGGGTCCTGCGTGAAGAACCACAGCTCGCCGTCGAAGTCGATGTCCTGGGCCTTGAGCGGACGGCTGACGAGCTGCCCGGTGGCGTTGACGGTGGTGAGGAGCCCGATCCCGGCGCTCTTCACCATCTCGGTGATCTGCTCGCGGTCGTCGGAGTCGGCGGGAGTGATGTCGGTGTCGGTCATGGTGCCGACGCTACGCGGACCGGGCGCCGCCGCAAGGGGTGGCGACGCCTCCCCGCGCGTGTCTAGCGTCGAGGCATGGACACCGAATCGACGTACACCGCCATCCTCGACAGCGGAGCGGAGCAGGAGAGCATCCGCCTCGAGATGATCGACGGCTCCCCGCAGCGCTCCTTCACCCGTCTGGCCGACATCGACGGCGAGGAGGTCGAGGTGGTCTGGGAGCTCGAGCCCGACGACGACGGCTTCCACGTCTACCGTCCGGTGCGGGTCGAGGGCCGCGACGACGACAGCGGACTGGTCTCGGACGACCGGCTGACCGACGGCGGCGGCGCCGACGCGGCCTCCGGCGACTGATCCGCCGCGCGCCCGTCCGCCGGCCGGTGCCGAGCGGGCGGGCGCGCCGTCCCGTCCGCCCCGGAGGAGACGCCCCCGGGCTCAGGCCGTCGGGTGCAGCGCGTCGTACGCGCGGAAGCCCGGCCGCAGGCGCAGCACCGCGGCGAGGATCGCGATGATCGCGAGCCCGCCCGCGAGCGGCGGCAGCCAGAGCAGCGCGAGCGAGGCGAGCAGCCCCGTGTAGAGGTCGCCGACCCGCGGGCCGCCCGTCACCACGACGATGAACACGCCCTGGAGCCGGCCCCTCATGTTGTCCGGGACCGCGGTCTGCAGCATCGTCTGCCGGAAGATCGAGCTGATGTTGTCAGAGGCGCCCGCGCCCGCCAGGGCGACCGCCGCGAGGGCGATGAGCACAGCGTTCGGCGCCGACGCGTCGTGCTTCACGAGCGCGGCGCCGAGCAGGACCGCGCCGAACGCGACGACGAACGCTCCGTACACCTGGATCGAGCGGCCGATCGCGAGGCCCTGCCGGCGGACCCCGGTGAGCCGGCCGGAGAAGACGCCGCTGAGCAGCGCTCCGATCGCGAAGGCGGCGGTGAGCGCGCCCACCGTCACCGCGCCGCCGCCGAGCAGCACGGCGGCGGCCGCCGGGAAGACCACGCGCGGCTGGCCGAAGGTCATGGCCACGATGTCGACCAGGAAGGACATCCGGATGTTCGGAGCGCCCTTCAGGAAGCCCAGTCCGTAGCGGAGGGACTCCAGCCCCGGCCGCTGGCGCTCGCCCTCGGGCACGAGCGCCGGCAGCCCCGCGATGCCGAGGAACGCGGCGAGGAACAGCACGACGTCGATCGTGTACGTGATCGCGAAGCCGGAGGAGGCGACCAGCACCCCGGCGAGGGCGGGCCCGACGGTCACCTCGACACCGCTCGCGATGCCGCCCAGCGCGGCGGCGGCGGGGACCAGCTCGGTGCGGAGCAGCCGCGGCGCCAGCGTCATCCGGGTGGTCACGATCACCGTCGTCGCCACCGCGTTCACGGCGGTGAGCGCGTAGAGGGACAGCGGAGTCTCGGCGCCGAGCCAGGCGAGGGCCGCGATCCCCGCAGTCGAGCCCCAGGCCACGATCGCGGCGAGCAGGAGCACCAGGCGGCGGTCGAACGCGTCGGCGAGCATTCCGCCGTAGAGGCCGGCGATCACGGTCGGGACCAGCGCCACCACGCCGACCAGGGCGACCGCGAGGGTCGAGCCGGTGAGCTCGTAGATGTGCAGGCCGACCGCGACGATCGTCATCTGGCCGCCGATGCCCGAGATCACGTTGCCGGCCCAGAGCCGCGCGAAGGCGGGGGATTCGCGGAGGGGGGAGGCGTCGAGGACGTGGCTGCGCCGGGGGGCGCGGGGGGTCTGGCTCACTCGCTCCATTCTGCTGACTCCGCCGCCCCGACGGGCCGTGTCGCGCCGATCCGGGGCTCGGGGGCCATCCCCTAGGGTGAGAGGCATGAGCACGTCATCCGACGGCGCGCCCGGGCGTCAGGGTCCTCCTGTCCCGCGAGCAGCCGGAGCCGCCCCCTCGCGACGCTCGATCCGCACCGCCGCCGAGGCGGGTGCGCGTCGCGCCGCGGCCGCCACGGGTGGTCGGCGCAGCTCCACCGGCGGCGTCCGCGCCGGAGCCCCGCGGACCGGCGCCACCGCCTCGGGCGCGCGCGGACTCCTCCACCGCTACGGAGCAGGGATCGCCTCGGTCCTCCTGGCCGTCCTCGCCGTCCCGCTGTCGTTCTTCGTCTGGTACGCCCTGATCTCGCTCGGCGCTTACCCGGGCGACCAGGCCGTCAGCGACCTGCTGGTCGGCGTGCTCTACACCGCGCTCGTGCACGCGGTCCTGCTCGCCGGGATCCTGCTCGCCGTCTCCACCCTCCGGGCCCGGCGCCGCGAGAAGCGACCGCCGATCGCCGGCTGGATCGGCGTGGTCGTCAACGTCCTCGTGCTCGTCTACTGGCAGCTGCTGGTCTCGCCGTGGCTCGTCGTGCTCTGGAACCGGGCCACCGGCTCCTGAGACGGCCCTGCCTCTGGTAGAGTCGTCCGGCTGCCGTTCGACGGCCGCGGATCAAGAGAGCCCACGCACCAGGCGCCGGGCACCGCGCAACGAGAGAGAGGGGATCCCATATATGGCACTCGAAGCAGATGTCAAGAAGGCGATCATCGAAGAGTACGCGACCCACCCCGGTGACACCGGATCCCCCGAGGTCCAGGTGGCGGTCATGACCAAGCGGATCAAGGACCTCACCGAGCACCTCAAGGAGCACAAGCACGACCACCACTCGCGTCGTGGTCTGCTGCTGCTCGTGGGTCAGCGTCGTCGACTCCTCGGCTACCTGTCGGATGTGGACATCAACCGCTACCGCTCGCTGATCGAGCGTCTCGGTCTGCGCCGCTAGCTCCTCCCGGAGCAGGGCGCGGTCTTGATGACACCGCGAACTTCTTGCCGAACGGGCCGTCCTCCTCGCGGAGGGCGGCCCGTTCCGCGTTCCCGGCGCGGACGAGGCCGGCGGTGCAGGTCAGGGCAGGGGAGCGGGGCGGTCGACTCCGCCCCACGAGAAGCCGCTCGAGGCCGAGAACCAGTCGGCCGCGGCCCGCTGGAGCGCCGAGTCCTCCTCGGGGCGGCCGGGAGCCTCGACGGCGTCGACGAGCCCGGGCAGGGCGATCCGCCACGCCGCCGCGCTGCGCTGGGCGCGGGACCAGTCGCGGGCGCACACCGGATCCTCGGCCGCCGCGGCGAGAGCCTGCGCCGAGGTGACCCGCCAGCCGGTGTCGGACTCCGCGACCACGACCGCGCAGGTGAGCGCGGCGCCGCGGATGATGCTGTCGGGACCGGCGGAGGGGCCGATCGCCTGATCCTGAGCCGCGACCACCGCGGTGAGCGCGAGCTGCAGCCGGGTCGAGGGCTCGTCGGGCCGCGGACGGATCCTCCCGTCGCCGGCCGAGACCGAGGCCGCCGATCCCGGAGCGAGCAGCAGTCCGGAGGAGGACTGCGACGCGTGCAGGCTCAGCAGCCCCGTCACTCCGTCCGTCCCGCTCGCGACGCCGCGCACGGAGGAATCGCCGAGACTCCAGACGACGGGGGTGCGGTTGTGGATCGTGAGGCGCCGGTGGTCCTCGTCGAGGCAGGCCACGAGGTGGCCCGCCGGCACGCCCGCTCCGCCCTCGAAGGCGGACGAGGCGGCCAGCAGCTCCCGGGCGTCGTCGCACTGGGCGGGGGCGTCGGAGGCGGCGGCGGCCTGGTCGGCGACCGGCGCCCGAGGGGTGAGGGAGCCCTGCACGCCCGCGACCGCCGCCGTGGTGAGCGCCGCGGCGGCGAGGAGGAGGACCACGCCGCGCCTGCCCATCCTCCGCACCTCCTGGTCGGAGGCTAGCCCGGAGCGGGCGCTCGGGCCAGCGCCGCGAGGGGCTCGCGAAGCGCCGGACAGGAATTCTCTCGAGGAATCTCAGATCGGGTGCATCCGAGGAGGCGTCTCGGCCGGAAGTAGTGGTGAAGGCCCTTCTCGACCACCCCCCGACCCCTCGCGGGTCCCATCGTGAAAGAGGAACACCGTGACCACCTCCCGCTTCTCCCGCAGCCTGCTCGCCGGTGCCTGCATCGGAACCCTGGCCGTCGTCGGCATCGCCGCCACGCCCGCCACCGCCGCCGACGCCGACTCGGCCGACCTCTCGGTCCTGCACGCCGTCCCCGACACCCCGGTCGACGTCTACGTCGACGGGAAGCTCACGCTCGACGACTTCACTCCCGGCTCGCTCGCCGGCCCGCTCGACCTGCCCACCGGCACCTACACGGTCGCCATCACGGCCTCCACCGCCGCGGACGCCGGCGCCCCCGTGATCGGCCCGATCGACATCAGCCTGGAGGCCGGCAAGAGCTACACCGTCGCCGCGCACCTGAAGCCGGACAACACCCCCACCGCCACCCTCTTCACCAACGACATCTCGAAGACCGCCGCGGGAGAGGGCCGGCTCACGGTCCGCCACATCGCCGCCGCTCCGGCCGTCGACATCCTCGCCGGAGGGTCGCCCGTCCTGACGAACGTGACCAACCCGAACGAGGGCGTGCTGAACCTCGCGCCCGCCACGATCTCCACCGTGGTCGCCGCGACCGGCACGACCGCGCCGGTCATCGGCCCGGCCGACGTGCAGGTCCAGGAGGGCGTCAACACGATCGTCTACGCGTGGGGCAGCCTGGAGAAGGGCAACCTCGCCCTCGCGACGCAGACCATCGACGGACTGCACTCCTCGCCGTCGGGCGTCCCCGCCGGTGAGGCCGGCCTCGCCGCGGACAACCGTCCTGACGCCGCCGCGGGCTGGTGGGGCGGAGCACTGCTCGCCGCCCTCGCCGCCGCCGGCGCCGTGCTGATCGGCCGCCGCACCGCCGCCTCGCGTCGCTGACCCGAGGAACCGACCGCCGGGTCGGCCGTGCTGGAGCGCGGCCGTCCCGGCACCCCCCGACCACGACCCAGGAGGACGCCATGAGCCGGAGCCCCTTCCCTCTGCGCGTCCTCGCCGTGGTCGGGCTGATCGTGGCCGGTGCCGGTCTCGCCGGATGCGCGGCGCAGGAGTCCCGGGTGGAGCCCGCTCCCGCCGTCGTCTCCTCGGCGCCCCAGCAGCCGGTGCCGGCCACGGTCGCTCCCGTTCCGCCCGCGTCGTCGCCCGTCGCCGTTCCGTCCGTCCCGGTGGCGGACGCCCGGCTCGGCGCGACCCCCGCCCCCGCGGTCCTCGCCCCCGAGCGGCTCGTCGTCGACGAGCTCCCCGTCGACATGGCGGTGGAGCCGGTCGGAGTCGCCGAGGACGGCACGATGGAGCTCGTGCCCGACACGCAGGTCGCGGGCTGGTACCGCTTCGGCGCCGGCCTCGACGAGCCGGAGGGCACCGTCGTGATCGCCGCGCACGTCGACTCGCTCGCCTACGGCCTCGGTCCGTTCGTCGAGCTGAAGAAGGCGGTCCCTGGCCAGACCGTCACCCTGACCGGCGAGGACGGCGCGGAGCGCACGTACACCGTCTCGACCGTCGAGACCACCGAGAAGACCACGGTCGACCTCTCCGCCGTGTTCGCCGCCGACGGACCGCCCCGCCTGGTGTTGATCACCTGCGGCGGCGACTTCGACTACGACACCCGCCACTACCTCAGCAACGTGGTGGTCACGGCCGTCCCGGTCGGCTGACCCGCCCGCCCGAGCCTCACCGACGTACGATGAGCCTCGCAGCGCCGCACGCCCCCGGGCGCCGGCGCTCCCCGCAGCCCTGGAGGGACCCCCTGATCGAGACCAGCGAGCCCGCCGACGGCGCCGAGGCCGAGAGCGCCCTCGTGGCCCGGCTCGGCCTGCGCTTCGCCGCGGGGGAGGATGCGGCGCTCGCCGAGGCGTACTCGCGCTGGTCACCGCTCGTGTTCACGCTGGCACTGCGCTCGCTCGGCGATCGGGGCGACGCCGAGGACGTCGTGCAGCGGGTGTTCGTCTCCGCCTGGACGTCCCGCTCGGGCTTCGACCCCGGTCGGGCCGCGCTCGGCGCCTGGCTGGTCGGCATCTCCCGGAGGAGGATCGCCGACGCGCACGAGGCACGGGCGCGCGAGCGGCGTCTCACCGAGGCCCTCGTCGCCGTGACGCCGGTCGAGGAGGGGGAGGCGCCGGTCGACCTCGAGGCGCGGATCCTGATCGCCGACGAGCTCTCCCGCCTGGACCCCGTTCCCCGCCGCGTCATCGGCCTCGCCTTCTACGAGGACCTCACCCACACCGAGATCGCCGAGCGCACCGGCCTGCCGCTCGGTACCGTCAAGAGCCACATCCGCCGCAGCCTCGACCGGCTCCGCTCCCGCCTGGAGGTGAGCAGCACATGACCCACCTCGATCCCGACGAGCTCGCCCTGCTCGCCCTCGGCGAGCACTCGAGCGACGCCGAGCAGGCCCACCTGCGCGACTGCCCCGACTGCGCCCGGCAGCTGGTCGAGCTCGGCCACGCGGCGGGCCTGGGTCGAGCGAGCCGCGCCGTCGAGCTGGAAGCGCCGCCCGCGATGGTCTGGGACCGCATCCGCGAGGAGCTCGCTCTCGGCGACCTCGGGCCCGGCGCCCTGCCCGCGTCGGCCGCCGCCGTGCCGCCCCCGCTCGCCCTTCCCCCGGGACGGCACCGTCCCACCCGCCGCCGCCGACCCCGCGCTCTGAGCGCCGTGCTGGCCGCTCTCGGCGCGCTCGTCGTCGGGGTCGCGGGCGGAGCCTGGTGGCAGGCCTCGCGGAGCGACGACACCGCCGCGGTGGTGGCGCGCGCCGATCTCGCCGCGTTCCCCGACTGGCAGGGCGCGAGCGGGACCGCCGAGCTGGAGGACGCCGACGGCGCCCGCCGCCTGCACGTGCACCTCGACGCGCAGGGCGCGGACGACTCGTACCGGGAGGTCTGGCTCCTCGCCGCCGACGCCTCCGGGCTGGTCGGCCTCGGCGTGCTCGACGGGACCGACGGCGTCTTCGCCGTCCCCGAGGACGTCGACCTCGACGAGTACTCGCTCGTGGACGTCTCCCAGGAGCCGTTCGACGACGACCCGGAGCACTCCGGCGACTCGATCGTCCGCGGCTCCCTGCGCGAGGGCTGAGGCCTAGGCCGAGCGCTCCGCCAGCACGGCCGTGAGCGCCTGCTCCGCGGCGGAGGGACGCGGCGCCGTGCAGACCGAGAGCTCCCAGACGAGCCCCGGCCAGTCGAGCGCGAGGGCCGTGACGCCCTCCAGCGGCTCGACGCCCGCGCGGGGCACGATCGCCGGACCCAGCCCCGCCTGCACGAAGCGGGGGATCCCCGGCAGATCGGCGACCTCGGTGGCCACCCGGCGCGACGCCCCGGCCTCGCGGAAGGCGAGGTCGACGGCGACCCTGTTGCCGAAGCCGGCGGGCGTGTCCACGAAGGCGAGCCCGTCGAGGTCCTGCGGCGAGGGCGGTCCCGCCGCGGCGAGCGGGTGCGCGCTCTCCACCAGCAGGACGTAGTCGCTGCGCACCAGCCGGGTCACCGCCAGGCCCCGCAGCTGCGCCGCAGGCAGTGCCAGCAGGGCGGCGTCGAGCAGACCGCGGCGCAGGTCCTCCGCGAGACCGGTCGAGCCGGTGGTCGAGGTGCGCAGGAGCAGGTCCACCAGCGGGTGCCGGGCGCGGAAGACTCCGAGCGCCCCGGGCAGGTCGACGAGGTCGAGGGCGGAGAAGGTGCCCACCCGCACCCGCCCGCGGAGCCCCGCCGCGTCGTCGGCCGCGAGCGAGCGCATCCGGTCGAGACTGTCGATCGCCGACCGGGCGGAGGGCAGGAGCGCCTCGCCGACCGCGGTGAGCGCCACCCGCCGTGTCGAGCGGGCGAACAGCGGCGAGCCGAGCTCCTGCTCGAGCGAGCGGATGCTCGCCGAGAGGGTCGACTGCACGACGAACAGGCGCGCGGCCGCCCGGGTGAAGCTGAGCTCCTCGGCGACGGCGACGAAGGCGGCGAGCTGGCGGTCGTCCATGCGTCCATTATCCGACCAGAGCGATCAATCCATCCGAGATCCTCCGTTGGACACGGATGACGGGTCGGAGCACTGTGGACACCGTGACCACCACCGAGCGCTCCCTCCCCTCCGTCCACCGCCGCGAGCTCCCGCACCGGCACGGCTTCTGGGTGATCGCCGCCGCCTTCCTCGCGGTGATGGCGTTCTCCACCGTGCCGACGCCGCTCTACGCGATCTACCAGCAGCGCGACGGCTTCCCGGCTTTCGTCGTCACCGTGGTCTTCGCCGCGTACGCGGTCGGAGTCGTGGCGAGCCTCTTCCTCGCCGGACACGTCAGCGACTGGCTCGGCCGCCGCCGGATCCTGCTCGCCTCGATCCTCGTCGAGGTCCTGGCGGCCGCGGTGTTCCTGCTCTGGCCGGACGTGCCCGGGCTGGTCCTCGCCCGCCTGCTCACCGGGCTCGGCGTCGGCGCGCTCACCGCGACGGCCACCGCCCACCTCTCGGAGCTGCGCGCCGTCGCCCGTCCGGAGGAGGGGCCGGGCACCTCCCGCGCCGTGTCCACCCTCGTCAACATGGGCGGGCTGGCGCTCGGCCCGCTCGTCGGCGGGGTGTTCGCCGTGACGGTGCGCGAGCCGCTGGTCGTTCCCTACGCCGTGTTCCTCGTCCTCCTGGTCGTCCTCGGGATCGGCGTCGCGCTCGTCCCCGAGACGGTCGAGCGGCGCGAGGCCCTCCCGGCCTACCGTCCGCAGCGCCTGGCCGTCCCGGCCGCGTCCCGCGGCGTCTTCCTCTCGGCCGCGGTCGGCGCGTTCGCCGGGTTCGCCGTGTTCGGCCTCTTCACCTCACTGGCGCCGACCTTCCTCGCCGGCCGCTTCGGCGAGACCTCCCACCTCGAGGCCGGCGCGGTCTCCTTCGGGGTCTTCGCCGCAGGAGCCCTCGCGCAGCTGGTCTCGACCCGGCTGTCCTCGCGGACGGCGCTCCGCCTCGCGGCCGTCGCGCTGACGGTCGGGCTGCTGCTGGTCGCGACCGGTGCCGTGATCGTCTCGGTGGCCGCCTTCATCGTCGGCGGGGTGCTCGCGGGAGCGGGCGTGGGCCTGCTCTTCCGCCTGGCGCTCGGAGTCGCCGGCTCGCTCGCCACCGACGAGACCCGCGGCGAGGTGCTCGCGGCCATGTTCCTCGCCGCCTACCTCGGCCTCGCGGTACCGGTCCTGGCGATCGGAGCCGCGCTCGCGCTCCTGCCGGCCGTCCCGGTCCTGCTCGGCTTCGTCGCCGTCGTGCTCGTCCTGGTGCTCGCGGCGATCGCCCGGATGCGGCGCACCGCCTGACGCGAGCGGGGGAGGGGCCGCGCGCTGGACAATGGGGGCATGAAGCTCTTCTCGTTCGGACGCGGCGACGCGAACCCCCTCCCCTCCGACGACCGCGGTTCGGGCAGGCTCGACGACTACGACTACGAGCTGCGCCCGAAGTCGCGGCGCGGCGACACTCTCCTCCGCCTCGCCGACTCCCGCCCGCACCAGGACGAGATCGCGCGGGTGCTCGCCCTCGGCGAGGACGAGGTCACCGCCGTGATCCCGCGCCGCACCGCTGAGGAGGAGCGCGTGGACGCTCCGATGCCGGTCCGCCTGTTCGCGGCCCAGCGTCCCTCGGGGCTCGTCGGCCAGGTGCCGCGTGGTCTCGAGAACGTGGTCGAGGCCGCCCTCGCCCGGCTCTCGGAGGCGGGGAGGTCGCCCCGCGTCCCGGCCCGCATCGTGACGGCGAGGAGCGGGCTCCGCGTCGAGCTGCTGATGCACGAGACGCGGGGCTGACGGGCGGCAGGCCCGCCGGGTCGGCGCGGTCCATGGAGGAACCGCACCGCGGCTGATAGCATGAACCGGTTCCGAATCCGAAAGCGACCGCCGGTCGACCCAGGGTTCGAGCCACGGAGCAGGCCGGCAGGAAGCTGGTCCTCGGTGGTGGAGTCCCGGACAGCGGCAGCGTGCGACAGAGCACGAACCGCCTCGGCACGAGTCGCAGGCGGCACGTCCCGCTTGCGGCACAGGTCGCGACAGCCCGGAGCTCTTCTACTGGTGGCCAGCACGAACGCCCTCCACACGACGGCACGGCGCGAAGCCCTGCCGTGGGATCGTCTCGATTCCTGACCGGACCGCTGCTCCGACGAACGCCGGCGCCCAGAAGGGGCGCCGCTGCAGACGTTAAGGAGACAGACCTCTTGGAAGGTCCTGAAATCACATTCGCCGAAGCCGTTCTCGACAACGGCTCGTACGGCACCCGCACCGTCCGCTTCGAGACCGGCCGCCTCGCGCAGCAGGCTCAGGGCGCCGTCGCCGCGTACCTCGACGAGGACACCATGCTCCTCTCGGCCACGTCGGCCTCGAAGAACCCGAAGGACAACTTCGACTTCTTCCCGCTGACCGTCGACGTCGAGGAGCGCTCCTACGCCGCCGGCAAGATCCCCGGCTCGTTCTTCCGCCGGGAGGGCCGCCCCTCCACCGAGGCGATCCTGGTGTGCCGTCTGATCGACCGGCCGCTGCGCCCCTCGTTCGTCGAGGGCCTGCGCAACGAGGTCCAGATCGTCATCACGGTCCTCAGCATCGCGCCGGACGAGTTCTACGACGCCCTCGCGATCAACGCCGCGAGCGCCTCCACGCAGATCTCCGGCCTGCCGTTCTCCGGCCCGGTCGCCGGCGTCCGCCTCGCGCTCATGTCCGACGGCTCCGGCAACGACCAGTGGGTCGCCTTCCCCAAGGCCTCCCAGCTGGAGAACGCCGTCTTCGACCTCACCGTCGCGGGCCGCGTCGTCACCAACGAGGACGGCTCCTCGGACGTCGCCATCATGATGGTCGAGGCCGAGGCCACGGAGTCCTCCTGGAACCTCATCAAGGCGGGTGCGACCAAGCCCAGCGAGGACGTCGTCGCCGAGGGCCTCGAGGCCGCCAAGCCCTTCCTCCGCGCGCTCGTCGAGGCGCAGGCGAAGCTCGCCGCCGAGACCGCGAAGCCGGTCAAGGACTACCCCGTGTTCCTGCCGTACGCGCAGGAGACCTACGACAACGTCGCCGAGCTCAGCTACGACGAGCTCGTCCGCGTGTACCAGATCGCCGACAAGGTCGAGCGGCAGGACGCCGACGACGCCCTCAAGGCGCGCGTCAAGGAGCAGATCGCCGAGCGCATCGCCTCGGGCCAGCTCTCGGCCGAGGCCTACAACCAGGTCGGAGCGGCGTACAAGTCCGTCACGAAGGTGGTCGTCCGCGGCCGCATCCTCCGCGACGGCGTGCGCATCGACGGACGCGGCCTGGCCGACATCCGCCCGCTCGACGCCGAGGTGCAGGTCATCCCGCGCGTCCACGGCTCGGCCATCTTCCAGCGCGGCGAGACCCAGATCCTGGGCGTCACCACGCTGAACATGCTCAAGATGGAGCAGCAGATCGACTCGCTGTCGCCCGTCACCAAGAAGCGGTACCTGCACCACTACAACTTCCCGCCCTACTCGACCGGTGAGACCGGCCGCGTCGGATCGCCGAAGCGTCGCGAGATCGGGCACGGCTTCCTCGCCGAGCGCGCCCTCGTGCCGGTGCTGCCGAGCCGCGAGGAGTTCCCCTACGCGATCCGCCAGGTCTCCGAGGCGCTGAGCTCCAACGGCTCGACCTCGATGGGCTCGGTCTGCGCGTCGACCCTGTCGCTCCTCAACGCCGGTGTGCCGCTGCGCGCCCCGGTCGCGGGCATCGCGATGGGCCTCGTGTCCGACGTCGTCGACGGTCAGACCCGCTACGCGGCGCTGACCGACATCCTGGGCGCCGAGGACGCGCTCGGCGACATGGACTTCAAGGTCGCCGGAACCGCCGAGTTCGTCACGGCCATCCAGCTCGACACGAAGCTCGACGGCATCCCGTCGTCGGTGCTCGACGCCGCGCTCAAGCAGGCCAAGGACGCCCGCACCACGATCCTCGCGGTGCTCACGGCGGCCATCGACCAGCCCGACGAGATGGCCCCGACCGCGCCCCGCGTGATCTCGGTGCAGATCCCCGTCGACAAGATCGGCGAGCTGATCGGCCCCAAGGGCAAGACGATCAACGCGATCCAGGACGAGACCGGCGCCGACATCTCCATCGAGGAGGACGGCACCGTCTACATCGGAGCCGTCGACGGTCCGTCGGCCGAGGCCGCGCGTGCGCAGGTCAACGCCATCGCGAACCCGACCAACCCCGAGGTCGGCGAGCAGTTCCTCGGAACCGTCGTCAAGCTCGCGACCTTCGGCGCGTTCGTCTCGCTCCTCCCCGGCAAGGACGGACTGCTGCACATCAGCGAGGTCCGCAAGCTCGCCGGCGGCAAGCGCGTCGAGAACGTCGAGGACGTCCTCGGAGTCGGCCAGAAGCTGCTCGTCCAGATCACCAAGATCGACGACCGCGGCAAGCTGTCCCTCGCGCCCGTCGTGGCCGAGGAGGCCGAGGCCGAGGCTCCTGCCGAGAGCTGACCCCTCCTGCACGACCGTGACGCCCGTCCCACTCCGGTGGGGCGGGCGTCCGTCGTCGGCGGGGGCATGGGGTACGGTGGCGGGACCGCGCCGCACCGCCCCGACCGGAGGACTCCGTGACCGACCCGACGCCGCTGGCCACCGAGCCGGAGACGCCCCTCCTCTCACGCACCCTGGGTCGGACCGGCCTCCCCGTGCACCCGCTCGCCCTCGACGGCTCCGTCTTCGGCTGGGCCGCCGGGATCGACGACACCACCGAGGTGCTCGACGCGTTCGGCCGTCTCGGCGGCACAGTGATCTCGACGGCGGACCACTACGCGACCGGCCGGAGCGAGTACATGATCGGCCGCTGGCTCGAGCAGAGCGGGCTGCGCGAGCGGATGCTGGTCGCGACGAAGGTCGGCCGGCACCCGGACGCGCCGGGCCTGGCCCCGGAGGACGTCCGCATCGCGATCGAGGGGAGCCTCGAGCGGCTCGGCACCCGGATCGACCTGCTCTCGTTCGACAGCGAGGACCCCGGGATCCCCATCGCCGAGAGCCTGGCGGCGGTCGCGCCGTTCCTCGCGGACGGCTCGGTCGGCGCGCTGGGCGCCGCGCACTTCAGCGGAGCCGCGATCACGGCGCTGCACGAGACGGCGACCGCGTTCGCGCTGCCGTCGCTCTCGGCCGTCGTATCGGAGTACAGCCTGATGGAGCGCCGGACCTACGAGGCCGACGTCGCCCCCGAGGTGGTGCGGCTCGAGCTGGGCACCCTCGCGCGGCTGCCCCTGGCGAGCGGCTACCTCACCGGCGCCCTGCGCAGCCGCACGGACGAGCCGGCGTCGGCCCTGTTCGAGGCGGGCCTGGACTACGTCGGCCGTCACGGCTCCCGCGTGCTCGCGGCCCTCGACGAGATCGCCGAGGCCCACGCCACGGAGCCTGGCGTGGTCGCGCTCGCCTGGGTGCTCTCGCACCAGGAGGTCTCAGCGGCGATCGTCCGGGCCCGGAACGCCGCGGAGCTCGAGTCGCTGTTCGCGGCGGCCGCCCTCCCGCTGACCCGGAGCGACATCGCTCAGCTGGACCGCGTCTCCGCCTGAGGCCCCCCGCCCTCGCGGAACCGCTCGACTCGGGCGCCTCGCGAGGGGCCCGCGCCCCGGCCCGCGACGGAGCGGGGGGCACGACGCGGCGGGACTCAGCGGCGCAGGATGCGCGCCTCCCACGGGCCGAGCGTCGACCCGGTCGCACCGGCGACGTTGCCGAGGACCGTCTCGGCCTCCGCCCACTCCTCGAGGAGCGGCACCTCGATCGGCTCGCCGGACACGTTCCCGACGACGAGCAGCTCGCCCGGCCCGGTGCGGGTGAAGGCGAAGAGCGCGGGGTGCTCGGGCTCGAGGAGCGCGAACCGGCCCAGCTGCACCGTCTCGTCGGCGTGCCGCAGGGCGATCAGCGCCCGGTAGTACTCGAAGACCGACCGCTCGGCGGCCCGGTCGGCGGCGACGTTCACCTCGGCGGCGTTCGGGTTGACCGCGATCCACGGCTCGCCGGTCGTGAAGCCCGCCTGCGGGCCGTCGTCCCACTGCACCGGCGTGCGGGCGTTGTCGCGGCTCTGCGCGCGCAGCCCGGCGAGCACCGTCTCCGGGTCCTCGCCGCGCTCGTCGACCGCCTCGGCCCAGTAGTTCAGCGACTCGACGTCGCGGAAGTCCTCGATGCCGGCGAACGGGACGTTCGTCATCCCGATCTCGTCGCCCTGGTAGATGTACGGCGTGCCGCGCTGGAGGTGGAGGAGCGTGGCCCAGAGGGTGGCGGACTCGTAGCGGTGGGCGCCGTCGTCCCCGAAGCGGGAGACGAGCCGCGGCTGGTCGTGGTTGCCGAGGTACAGGCTGTTCCAGCCGCGCTCGGCCAGGCCGTCCTGCCAGCGGGCGAGATTGGCCTTCAGACTGACCAGGTCCAGCGGCACCGGGTGGAACTTGTCGACCCCGTGGTCGATGCCGACGTGCTCGAACTGGAAGACCATGTCGAGCTCGCGGCGCTCGGGATCCGTCACGAGCACGGCCTCCTCGAGGGTGACCCCGGGCATCTCGCCGACGGTGAGGAAGGAGCCCTCGCGGTGCGCGAACACGGCCTCGTGCATCTCGCGGAGGTACTCGTGGAGCCGCGGACCCACTCCTCCGACGATGCCGGCGCCGCCCTGCTCGCCGTCGATCGCTCCGACGTCCTTCGAGACGAGGTTGATCACGTCCATCCGGAAGCCGTCCACTCCGCGGTCGAGCCAGCGGTTCATCATCGCGTGCACCGCGTGCCGCACCTCGGGGTTCTCCCAGTTGAGGTCCGGCTGCTGCACCGCGAAGAGGTGGAGGAAGTACTCGTCGGTCGCGGGGTCGAGCGTCCAGGCCGGGCCGGAGAAGTAGGAGCGCCAGCCGTTCGGCTCGGCGACGTCGAGGCCGGCGCCGGCGGCCGCCTCGAGCTCGCGGCCGGCCTCGGCCGAGCGGCGCCCGCGGCGCCACCAGTACCAGTCGCGCTTCGGGTCCTCCTGCGAGGAGCGGGACTCGACGAACCAGGCGTGCTCGTCGCTCGTGTGGTTGACCACGAGGTCCATGACGATGCGGATCCCGCGCTCGTGGGCCTCCGCGAGGAGCAGGTCGAACTCCTCCAGCGTGCCGAACCGCGGGTCGATGTCCTCGTAGTCCGAGATGTCGTAGCCGTTGTCGTGCTGCGGCGACGGGTAGACCGGCGAGAGCCAGATCACGTCGACCCCCAGGTCGGCGAGGTGGTCGAGCTTCGAGCGGATGCCGCCCAGGTCGCCGATGCCGTCGCCGTTCGAGTCGGCGAAAGAGCGCGGGTAGATCTGGTAGACGACGGCGCTCGTCCACCAGGGCGCGGACGTCTCCCGCTCGGGGGAGCCGGCGGGTCGACCCCGCCGGCAGCGCCCGTGTAACGATCTGGTGAACCGTGCGCGACACGGCGGAGTGGCGGCTCGAGCGCTCGGATACTCTCTCCCCTGGCGGGACCCGAGCCGCCGCAGGGAGAGTGGTGGCGTGCCCAGGGACAGGACCGGCGCCGCCGTGCGGGCTCCCCGTCACAGTGCCGTCCCGCTCCCGCCCGCGGCCTCCCGCGGAGCCTCCTCGAGCGGCGTCCTCGCCGAGACCGGCCCGGTCGAGCCGACCGCCGTCGCACCCGCGCACCGCCGGCCGCTGGGCGACTCCGGTCACGACCTCTTCCCCTTCGTGCTCGACGCGGCGGCACTCGGTCGCGACGACGGTGCCGCGCTCCTCGAGCGCTACGCGGCGTGGGGCGGCAACGGCGTCGTCGTCACCGACTCGCGCCTCGCGGACGGCGTCGGCGGCTGGCCCGCCGGACACCGCGACCGGGACCGCTTCCTCCTGATCGGCCGCTTCGCCGCACCGGCCGGGGCCCCCGCGACGCCGCGCGCGCTGGTGGACCGTGTCGAGGGGGTGCTGCGCCGCCTCCGCACCGACCGCCTCGACGTGCTGGCGGTCCGACCCGACGGGGCCGGGCGCCTCGACGAGCTCCTCAGTGCGGTCGACGTGCTGCTGACACGCGGTCTGGTGCGCTCGGTCGTCGCCTCCGGCTTCTCCCCGGAGGAGCTCTTCGAGGCGCGCGTCCTGGCCGCACACGGACTGCCCCGCCTCGCCGGCGCTGAGGTCCGCTGGAACCTGCTCGAGCGGCCCGGCTCGGAGGGCGATCTCGGCCTCGTCGCCGCCGGCCAGGGACTCGCCCTGCTCGCGACCGTCCCCCTCGCCCACGGGTTCCTCCGCGGCGCCGAGCGCACCCGCCGCGAGCTCGGCCGCCTGCCCGACGGAGCCCTCGCCGCCGCCCACCTCGGGCGCCGCGGACGCCGGGTCCTCGCCGTCCTCGACGCGATCGGCGCCGAGCTCTCGGCCGCTCCCGCCGCCGTCGCCCTGGCCTGGCTGCTCGGCCGGCCGCGCCTGACCGCTGCGACCGTCGCCCCGCGCTCGCCCGCCGACGTGGACGCGCTCGTCCGCGCGGTCTCGCTCGACCTCGACGCGGGACACCTGGCCGCGCTCGAGCGCGCGCGCCGCTGACCGCGCCCGACCGCGACCAGCCGGGCACCTCTCCCGCCACGGCGCGACAGCCCGGCCGGGCCGCCGTCGCCGGTGGCCTAGGGTGGGCACGATGAACCACGGAGTCGCACTGCCCCTCGACCAGCCGGAGACGTCAGTCCGGGCCGCAGGCGGATCCACGGTCCGCCGCTCCGTCCTCCCGAGCGGTGTCCGCATCCTCAGCGAATCGGTGCCCGGCGCCCGCAGCGCCACGATCGGCTTCTGGGTCGCCGCGGGATCGCGCGACGAGCGGCCCGGCCGTCCCGCGACCGCGGGCGGGCCCGCCGTGCCCTCCAACGTCGGCTCGACGCACTTCCTCGAGCACCTGCTGTTCAAGGGCACGCAGAAGCGGTCCGCCCTCGACATCGCCGTGTCCTTCGACTCCGTCGGCGGGGAGCACAACGCTCTCACCGCCAAGGAGTACACCTGCTACTACGCCAAGATCCAGGACCGCGACCTCCCGATGGCGGTCGAGGTGATCGCCGACATGGTGACCTCCAGCCTGATCGACCCGGACGAGTTCGAGACCGAGCGCGGGGTCATCCTCGAGGAGCTCGCGATGGCGGACGACGATCCGGGCGACGTCGCGGGGGAGAAGCTGTTCGAGGCCGTCTTCGGCGACCACCCGCTGGGCCGCCCGATCGGGGGCACCGCGGCGACCATCGGCGAGGCCACCCGGGATGCGGTCTGGGCGCACTACCGCGCCGCCTACCGCCCGCGCGACGTGGTGATCACGGTCGCGGGCGCCGTCGACCACGAGGCGCTCGTCGCGCTGCTCCAGCGGGTGCTCGTCGCCGACGGCTGGGACCTCGGCACCGCGGCCTCGCCCGTCGAGCGGCGCGTCGGCGGCCGCGCCACCTACACCCGCGGCAGCGCCGTGTCGGTCGTGCACCGCCCCACCGAGCAGGCGAACCTGCTGATCGGCTTCCCCGGCCTCGCCGCGGGCGACGAGCGGCGGATGACGATGGGCGTCCTCAACTCGATCCTCGGCGGCGGTATGTCCTCGCGCCTGTTCCAGGAGGTGCGCGAGAAGCGCGGCCTAGCCTACTCCGTCTACTCCTTCGCCCCGTCCTACTCCGACGCGGGCCTCTTCGGACTGTACGCCGCATGCACCCCGGCGAAGGCGGGGACGGTCGCCGAGCTCCTGCTCACCGAGTTCCACCGCCTCGCCGAGGACGGCGTCACCGATGACGAGCTCGCCCGCGCCCGCGGCCAGCTCTCGGGAGCGGCGGCGCTCGCGTTGGAGGACTCCGACACCCGGATGTCGCGCCTCGGCCGCGCCGAGCTGACCTTCGGCGAGTTCGTCGACCTCGACGAGAGCCTGCGCCGACTCGCCCTCGTCGGCGCGGAGGACGTCCAGGCACTCGCGGCAGACTTGGCGCGGGGGCCGTCGTCGATCTCGGCCGTCGGCGCGGTCGACGAGTCGGCCTTCGCCGGGATCGCCGGGGTCGAGAGCGCCTCCGCGATCTGATCCGATCGTCGAACGCCCGCTGATCGCGCACCGCCGCGCCGCACCAGGGAGGACCCCGTGTCCCACTACATCTACCTCGTCCGCCACGGCGAGCAGCAGGACGCCGAGCACGGCATGCCGGACGGCCCGCTCTCGGCCCGAGGCGAGCGCCAGGCGAGGCTCATCGCCGAACGGCTCGGCGGAGTCCCCTTCACCGGAGCGTGGCACTCGCCGCTGCGCCGGGCCGAGGAGACGGCAGCGCGCTTCCAGACGCTCCTGCCGAGCCTGCCGCTCCAGCCGTCCTCGCTGCTGTTCGACTGCATCCCCTCGGGGCCGACCCCGGACATGCCCAAGGCGTTCGAGCCGTTCTTCGGCAGCGTGACCGCGGCCGAGATCGAGGCGGGGCACGCGCAGATGCAGGACGCGGTGGCCGAGTTCCTGGCGCCGTCGCGCGAGGACCGCCACGACCTCCTCATCACCCACAACTTCGTGATCGGCTGGTTCGTCCGCCACGTGTTCGACGCTCCCGACTGGCGGTGGCTGGGCCTCAACCAGGCGAACTGCGGGCTGACGATCATCCGCGTCCGCTCCCGCAAGCCGCCGGTGCTCGTGGTGCACAACGACCTCTCGCACCTGCCCGTGGAGCTGCGCACCGGCCTGCCCGAGGCCCAGCCGTACTGAGCCGCGGGCTACGCTGAGTCGGTGACTACCTCCGTCGCCGTGGTCGGCGCGTCCGGCCGACTCGGCTCGTTCACCTGCTCGCTCATCGAGGCGTCGAGCGAGTTCTCGCTCGTCGCGCGGCTCGGCTCGCGGAGCGATCCCGCCGAGATGCTCGAGGCCGACGTCGTCGTCGACATGACCGTGCCGGCCGTCAGCCAGCAGATCGTCGACTTCGCCGTGGCGAACGGGAGGAAGGTGCTCGTCGGCACCTCCGGCTGGACCGGCGACCGCATCGCGGCCCTCCGGCGCAGCGTCGCCGAGCAGCCCGAGGCCGGCGTCGTGATCATCCCGAACTTCTCGCTGGGCTCGGTGCTCGCGACCGCTCTGGCCACCGTGGCTGCGCGCTTCTTCGACGCGGCCGAGATCGTCGAGACCCACGGCGCCCGCAAGGTCGACTCGCCCTCGGGGACCGCGGTCCGCACGGCCGAGCTCCTGCTGCGCGCCCGGGCCGAGCTCGGTCCGGTGCAGGCTCCGCACACCGATCAGCGGGCCCGCGGCCAGCAGGTCGCGAGCGTCCCGGTCCACAGCCTCCGCCTGCCCGGAGTGGAGGCGCGCCAGGAGGTCGTCTTCGGCGGCACCGGCGAGACGGTCACTATCCGCCACGACACCACGTCGCAGGCGTCCTACGAGCAGGGCGTCCTGCGCGCTCTCGACGCGGTCCGCACGACGACGGGCGTGGTGGTGGGCCTCGACGCCCTCCTCGACCTGCGCGCCGCCTTCGACGCCGCGCCCCTGGCCGAGCGGCCGGGCGACGAGCAGCCCGTCGTCGACCGGGCACCGTCCGGCCAGGCCGCCGCAGCGACGAGCATCCCGTGAGGACCCGCGTCGGCGTCGTCCTGATGGCGGTCCTGCTCGCCCTCTACCTGTTCGTCTGCCTGCAGTACTCCGTCGTCGCCTTCGCCGCGGCGACGGTGCCGGGCATCGTGATGGGCGTCGGCCTGCTGATCCTCGGCGCGGTGGGAGTCTGGGGGCTCGTGCGCGAGCTGCTTTTCGGGCTCCGCGCGGAGAAGCTGGCCCGTCGGCTGGAGGGCGAGAACGCGCTCCCGCAGGAGGTCCTCGACTCGCGGGCCAGCGGGCGTCCGCTCCGGGAGGAGGCGGACGCGCTGTTCCCGCAGTACGCGGAGGAGGTCGACGCGCAGCCCGGGAGCTGGCGCGCCTGGTACCGCCTCGGCCTCGCCTACGACGCGAGCGGCGACCGCAAGCGCGCCCGGGGCGCGATCCGCCGGGCCATCGCGCTGGAGCACGAGGCTCCGGCCTGACCGTCCGGCCGCGACCGGGCGGCCCGGGCGCTCAGGCGGCCCGGATCAGGCGAGCACCCACGCCAGCGCCTCGCCGACCGTGCGGTGGCGGAACTCGAAGCCGTCGTCGAGGAGCCGCTGGGGGACCAGGCGCTGGCTCGAGAGCAGCAGCTCGTGCCCGGCGTCGCGCAGCGCGAGCTCGATGATCTTCTCGGGGACGGCCAGCTTGAACGGGCGGTGCAGCTGCTCGGCGAGCGTGCGCATCACGTCGTTCGCGGTCGCCGGCACCGGTCCGGCGAGGTTCACCGGGCCCGAGAGCGAGGACGTGAGCAGGTGGCGGATCGCCGCGGCCTCGTCGTAGAGGCTGATCCAGGGCCAGGCCTGGTTGCCGCTGCCGAGCGGCCCGCTGAGGCCGAGCCTGGTCAGGGGCAGGAGCGGCTTGAGCGCGCCGCCGTCGCCGAGGACGAGCCCGGTGCGAGCGGTGACCACCCTCGTGGCCTCGGGGGCGAGGTGGGCGGCCTTCTCCCAGCGGTCGACGACGTCGGCGAGGAACCCGTCGCCGCGGGAGGACTGCTCGGTGAGCTCCTCGCCCGGGCGGTCTCCGTAGTAGCCGACCGCGGAGGCGTTGATCAGCGTCGTCGGCGGGGTCGAGGACATCCGCATCGCGTCGGTGAGGGTCTGCGTGGACTGGATCCGCGAGTCGAGGATCTCCCGCTTGTAGGACGCGGTCCACGGCAGGCGGCTGATCGAGGCGCCGGAGAGGTTGATCACGGCGTCGACGCGGTCGAGCACGCTGAAGTCGAGCATGTGCGAGGTGGGCGCCCAGTGGAACTCGTCCGGGCTCGACGGCGCGTGGCGCACCAGGCGCAGGATCTCGTGCCCCTCGGCGCGCAGCTGGCGGGCCAGCTCCGAGCCGATCATCCCGCTGGCGCCGGAGATCAGGACGCGGAGCCGGGGAGCGGAGGCGTCCGGCCGCGCAGAGGGCTGCTCGGACGGCGTCGACACGTGCTCGCCCGGCGTGCGCGAGGCGCGTCGCGGCGAGCCGGAGCCCGTGGCCCCGTCGTGGTCGGAGTGCCGTGCGGATGAGTCGCTCATGGTGCCTCCCGGAGCCGGTCGCGGGCCGCCCGCGAAGCGGACCCAGCCTAGAGCCTCACGCCCGGGAGCCCGCCGAGCGCTCGACCAGGCCGGCCCGCGCGAGCACGAGGTAGAGCTCGCAGCCCAGGCAGAGGCCGAACACGGCGTTGAGGAAGGCGGCGAGGAAGGCGACGGCCGCGGCGACCGGAACCGATCCCGGGACACCGGCGACGTGCAGGAGGACGCCGGCGCCGGTCACCACCAGGCCGATCAGCTGGGCGAAGCGCGGCGGGCGGGCGTCCTCCCACTCGCGCGGCGGTGTCAGGTGCGGCCGGACCACCTGGCGGAACAGCACCGCCCAGGGGCCGGACCCGACGCCGCGCGCGGCCGACCAGGCGAAGAGGGCGGCGAGCGCGAGCAGCAGGAGGAATCCGGGCTGGGAGAGCCGGCCGTCGAGGTCGGCCCGGGCCGGGGCCGCGAGCCCGAGGCCCACGGCCGTGAGGAGGAGTGCGGCGGTGATTCCGGCGGCGACCCTCGGGCCGCGGGGATCGACGGTGCCGGACGGGGGAGTGGCGCCGGTGGTGGAGGGGGAGCGGGTGCTCATCATGTCTCCTGGAGTCGGTCGAGCTCGATGGTCAGAGCGGCGCGGGTCGGAGCGCCGCCGATGCGGCTCCGCGGCACTCCGTCTCGATCGAGCAGGAGGAGCGTGGGCGTCTGCCGGACGCGGAAGCGCGCCGCGAGGTCGGGGCGGTGCGTCAGATCGACGTCGAGGTGCGCCAGCCCGGGCCGTTGCTGGGCGAGCTCCCCGAGCATCCGTCGCACCGCTGGGCACCGCGTGCAGACGTCGGTCGAGAACTGCACGACTGTGGCTCGGGTCCCGAGCACTGCGCCGGGGACGAGCTCTCCGGGGTCGATCGCGGGGTCCTCGCCCGAGGGGACGCTCGCGACGCGCCCGGAGCGGGTCCGGTGGACAGCCCCGAGGACGACGCCCAGCACGACGAGGCCGAGCAGTGCGGCGAGGATCGTCACGGGCTCCATCCGGGAAGCGTAGGTCGGCGCGGACGCTGCGCGGACGACTGTGTCGGGATGTGACGACGGTCTCGGTCGGAGCGTGGTCTAGGTTCGATCCGTGACCGAACAGAGCAGCCCCAGCGCAGACCCGAGCAGTCCCGTCTTCCGCAGCGATGTCGTCGTCGAGCTCGTCCGCGCGAGCGCCCACGACTCCGACGTGCTGTTCGCGGCCCGCGTCTCGACCCAGGGCGAGAAGACGCTCGCCGAGGCGCTCGACGGCGAGGAGTCCGACGCCGAGCTGCAGCGCAAGCGCGACCGCGGCCTGATCAACTACCTGATGCGCGACCGCCACGGCTCGCCGTTCGAGCACAACTCGATGACCTTCTACGTGCAGGCGCCGATCTTCGTCTTCCGCGAGTTCATGCGCCACCGCATCGCCTCCTACAACGAGGAGTCGGGCCGCTACCGCGAGCTCCGACCGGTCTTCTACGTGCCCGGCCCCCGGCGCAACCTCGTGCAGGTCGGCAAGCCCGGCGCCTACTCCTTCGAGCCGGGCACCCCGGAGCAGGCCGACCTCGTCGCCGAGGAGACGCGCCGCGTCAGCACGCAGGCCTACGAGTCGTACCAGCGGATGCTCGGCGAGGGCGTCGCCCGCGAGGTCGCAAGGATCGTCCTCCCGCTGAACATCTACTCCTCGATGTACGTCACGCTCAACGCCCGCTCGCTGATGAACTTCCTCTCCCTGCGCACCAAGCGCGAGGACTCGACGTTCCCCTCCTTCCCGCAGCGCGAGATCGAGATGGCCGCCGAGCAGATGGAGACCCACTTCCAGGAGCTGATGCCCCTCACGGCCGCCGCCTTCACGGCGAACGGCCGCGTCGCCCCGTAGGGAGCCGCCGGGCGCGTGGGCGTGCCGGGGCCCGAGGCGTGCCCTCCGCAGGCTGCACCGCAGTCCGCAGGAGGGTGTGCCGTCTGCACGCGAGTGTCGCCGCCGACGGGCGAGTGTGCCGCCGGCAGGCTCCAGTGCGGTCCGCAGGGGGGTGTGCCGTCTGCAGGCTCCAGTGCGGTCCGCAGGGGGGTGTGCCGTCTGCAGGCGCCAGTTCCGTCCGCAGGGGGGTGTGCCGTCTGCAGGCGCCAGTTCCGTCCGCAGGGGATTGCGCCGTTTGCAGGGGATGGTCGAAGGGGAGCGCTCTCCTCCGCCTGGACAGCGGGTCGACGCCAGGATCTCCTGCAGATCGCACCGGCCAGGCCTGCAGATCGCACCGCCGCAGCCTGCAGATCGCACCGCCGCAGCCTGCAGATCGCACCGCCGCAGCCTGCAGATCGCACCGGCGAAGCCTGCAGATCGCACGGGTCACCCGCGCCGGCGGGGCGGCGGAGCGTCCTCCCCAGGCGCCGGTCGGAAGAGCTCTCCCCAGTTCCGTCGGTCGCATCGTCGACGGCGGTCCCGGTCGGGCCAGCCTCGACGGATGCGAGCGTCCTCCACCACCCTCCTCCGCGCCGGCGGCGTCGTGAAGACGGAGCAGTTCCTCCGGGAGGGGACGACCCGGCGGGAGCTGTCACGCGCCGTCGTGTCGGGGTCGCTCGTCCGCGTCCGGAAGGGCTGGTACGCACTGCCCGGCCTCGCTCCCGCGGTCGAGCAGGCCTTCCGCGTCGGAGGGGTCCTCGCCTGCGCGGATGCAGCGCGCGTCCACGGGCTCTGGGTCCCGGCTTTCCGCGGTCTCCACGTCGGAGTGCCGGAGCAGGCCTCGCGTCTGCGCGACCGCGAGCGGTACCACCTGCGGCTCGGCACCTCCGACGACGTCGTCGTGCACTGGTCAGCCGCTGCTGCGCCGCCCTGCACCCTCGTGCAGAGCATGGAGGACTGCATCGTCATCGCCTCCCTCTGTCAGGGCGCCGAGTTCGGATTCGTCCTCCTCGAGTCGGCGCTCCGGCAGGGGCTCCTCGGCACGGCGGCCAAGAACCGCCTGCTCGCCCGTCTGCCCACCCGGCTCGCGGTGCAGCTGAGCTGGGCGGGAAAGGTGTCGGAGAGCGGGCTCGAGTCGATGGTCGCGTTCCGCCTGCGCAGGATCGGAGTCCGCTTCCGCCAGCAGGTGCGCATCGGCGCTCGCCGGGTCGACTTCCTCATCGGCGAGGTCCTCATCCTGGAGGTGGACGGTGCGGAGTTCCACGAGGCCGACAGGGACAACCGTCGCGACATCGAGCTCGGCCGCCTGGGCTATCGGATCCACCACTTCCGGACCGCGACAGTCGACACGCACTGGGAAGCGGCGGAGGCGGACGTCCTCGCCGCCGTCTCCCGCGGCGATCATCTCCGCTCGTAGGGGATCGGGTCATCGGGGCTGCCCCCGGACCGCAGCGCGACCCGCAGCGGTGCCGTCTGCAGGGAGGTGTGCCGTCTGCAGGGAGGTGTGTCTGCAGGGAGGTGTGCCGTCTGCAGGGAGGTATGCCGTGTGCAGGTGCGATCTGCAGGGGATCCTCCGCGCGGCCGAGGCGTTGGGCGGAAGAACGCCCTTAATCGCGGAGAGCTCCTGCAGATCGCACTGCCTCCTGCAGATCGCACTGCCTCCTGCAGATCGCACTGCCTCCTGCAGATCGCACCGCCCCCTGCAGACGGCACCGCCCAGACGGCACACCCGAACCCACCGGAGCGGCGCGGCGGCGACCCGCTACCCTGGCAGCGTGTCAACTCCGGAGAATCCCTTCGGCCAGGTCCTGGTCGCCCTGGTCACCCCGTTCACCGCCGACGGCGAGGTCGACTGGCCCGGTGTCGAGAAGCACATCGACGACTGCATCGCAGCGGGCGCGGACGGCATCGTGGTCACCGGGACCACGGGCGAGACCAGCACCCTGACCGACCCGGAGAAGATCCGCCTGGTCGAGGTCGGCCGCTCGGTCGCCGGGGGCCGCGCGAAGATCATCACGGGAGGCGGCTCCAACGAGACCGCCCACGCCATGCAGCTCGCCCGTCAGAGCGAGAAGGCCGGCGCCGACGGCAACATGATCGTCACCCCGTACTACAACAAGCCGACGCAGGCGGGCGTGCTCACGCACTTCCGGATGATCGCGGACGCGACGGACCTGCCGGTCATCCTCTACGACATCCCCGGCCGCACCGGCGTGCCGATCCGCTACGAGACCATCCTGCGGGCGGCCAAGCACCCGAACATCCTGGCCGTGAAGGACGCGAAGGGCGATCTCTCCGAGGTCAGCCGCGTGCTCAACCAGACCGACCTGATGTACTTCTGCGGCGACGACGCGAACGTGCTCCCCGAGCTCGCCATCGGCGCCACGGGGCTCATCGGCGTCACGGCGAACATCGCCGCCGCGCCGTACCGCACCATCGTCGACGCCGTGAACGCGGGCGACCTCCGCGCGGCCACCCGCGCGCACCAGCAGCTCGAGCCGCTCGTGCGCGCCGTGATGACGCACGTCCCCGGGACCGTCGCCGCGAAGTACATCCTGCACGGCCTCGGCCGCATCTCCTCTCCGCGCGTGCGGCTGCCCCTGGTCGGCCCGGAGGAGTCGGAGGCGGCGCTCATCGAGGACGAGCTCGGCCTGGTCCGCGACATCCCGGGCGTCGACTTCCGCAACTTCCGGCCCGACCGCAACGCCGCGGCCGGCGGCGCCCTCCCGAAGGTCGCCGGCACCACCCGCTGAGCCCGAGCGGCACGTCCCGAGAAAGCACCGCTGGAGAAGGAGGGCGCATGCCCGGTCCCGTGATCATCCCCGCCCCGCTCGCGCCGGGAACGCTGCGGATCATCCCTCTCGGCGGTCTCGGCGAGATCGGCCGCAACATGACCGTCTTCGAGATCGACGGCAGGCTCCTGATCGTCGACTGCGGCGTGCTCTTCCCGGAGGAGGACCAGCCGGGCGTCGACCTGATCCTCCCGGACTTCACGCCCATCCGGGACCGGCTCGACGACATCGTCGGAGTGGTGCTCACCCACGGTCACGAGGACCACATCGGCGCCGTCCCCTACCTGCTCCGGCTGAAGCGCGACATCCCGCTGATCGGCTCCACCCTCACGCTCGCCCTCGTCGAGGCGAAGCTCAAGGAGCACCGGATCACGCCCTACACGCTCACGGTGAAGGAGGGGGACGTCGAGAACCTCGGGCCCTTCGAGCTCGAATTCGTCGCCGTGAACCACTCGATCCCGGACGCGCTGGCCGTGTCGATCGTCACCGACGCGGGCTCGGTGCTGCACACCGGCGACTTCAAGATGGACCAGCTGCCGCTCGACGGCCGGATCACCGACCTGCGCGCCTTCGCCCGCCTCGGTGAGGAGGGCGTCGACCTGTTCATGGTCGACTCCACCAACGCCGACGTCCCCGGCTTCACGCCGAGCGAGCGCGACATCGGCCCGGTCATCGAGAGCGTCATGGCCAGGGCGACCCGCCGCGTCATCGTCGCGAGCTTCTCGAGCCACGTCCACCGGGTGCAGCAGGTGCTCGACGCGGCCCACGCCACCGGCCGCCGCGTGGCGCTGCTCGGCCGCTCCATGGTCCGCAACATGCGCATCGCGGCGGACCTCGGCTACCTCCACGTCCCCCCGGGCGTCCTGGTCGACATGAAGAAGTCGGGCGACGTCCCCGAGGACAGGATCGTCTATATGTCCACGGGGTCGCAGGGCGAGCCGATGGCCGTCCTCAGCCGGATGGCCAACCTCGACCACCAGATCGAGCCGGGGGAGGGCGACACCGTGATCCTCGCGTCCAGCCTCATCCCCGGCAACGAGAACGCGGTGTACCGGGTCATCAACGGGCTCACCCGGCTCGGAGCGACCGTCGTGCACAAGGGCAACGCGAAGGTGCACGTGTCCGGGCACGCCGCGGCCGGCGAGCTCCTCTACTGCTACAACATCCTCAAGCCGCTGAACGTGATGCCGGTGCACGGCGAGTACCGGCACCTGGTCGCGAACGCGCAGCTCGCGCGCGAGACCGGGATCGCGGAGGAGAACACGATCATCGCCGAGGACGGCACCGTGATCGACCTGCTCGACGGGCGGGCGACCGTCGTCGGACGGCTCGACCTGGGGTTCGTCTACGTCGACGGATCGTCGGTGGGCGAGATCACCGACGCCGACCTCAAGGACCGGCGGATCCTCGGCGAGGAGGGCTTCATCTCGATCATCGTGGTGGTCGAGGCGGGCACGGGGCGGATCGTCGTCGGCCCCGAGATCCACGCGAAGGGCTTCGCGGAGGACGACAGCGTCTTCGACGAGGTCAAGCCGCGGATCGCCGCCGCGCTCGAGGAGGCGGTGCGCAACGGGGCGAGCGATCAGCACGCGCTCTCGCAGGCCGTCCGTCGTGTCGTCGGCCGCTGGGTCAACACCTCCTACCGCCGCCGGCCCATGATCGTGCCGCTCGTCATCGAGGCCTGACCCTCCCGGGCCGGCGGCTGATCGGCGTCGGCCGTCCCGGCGCGGGTCACCGGCCCTGACGGGGGCGGCGGGTACGGTGGCCTCATGGCGACCAGTACCAAGACGACCTCGCGCGGGCGCGGCAGCGCGACTCCGCGCTCCGGCGCGCCGCGATCCGGCCGGGGCTCGGGCAAGGCGGCCGCCGAGACGAAGACGGTGGCCTTCGAGTCCGCCCCGCGCACCAACCCCGCCGTGCGGCTCTGGATGGCGCTGGCCCACCTCGCAGGCGGCGCGGCGCGCGCCCTCGGTCCCGAGCGCCTGGCGAAGGAGGAGCGCCGCGACGGCGTCCCCTTCCTCCTGCTGCTGCTGGCCGTCGCGGGTGCGGTCGTCGAGTGGTTCCTCGCGACCGACCCGGTCGCTCTGGTTCTCGACGCGTGGAGCTTCGGCGGCTTCTTCGGCCGGGTCGCCTACGTGCTGCCGGTCGTCCTGCTCCTCTTCTCCCTCTGGCTCTTCCGGCACCCCCGGTCCGTCGACGACAACGGGCGGATCGGCGTGGGCGTCATCACGCTGCTCGTCGCCTCCGCCGGCATCTGCCACGCGCACCTCGGCCTGCCGCAGCCGGGGCAGGGCATCGAGACCATGGCGGCAGCGGGAGGCGTGCTCGGCTGGCTCGTGGGCGCCCCGCTCGCGGCGATCGCCACCGTCCCGGGCGCGACCGTGCTGCTGTCGCTCGTGATCCTGCTGTCGCTGTTCATCATCACCAAGACCCCGCCGAACCGCATCGGCGCGCGCTCGCGGGAGCTCTACGGCTACCTCTTCGGCGCCCCCGTGCTCGACGACGAGGAGCGCGCCCGCCTGAAGGCCGAGCGGGCCGCCGCCAAGGCCGCGGCGAAAGCGGAGGCCGAGCAGGAGGACGCGCAGCAGGACGGCGGAGAGCTGCCCTGGTGGCGGCGCACCGAGTCCGGGCGCGAGGACGAGCCGACCGTGCAGACCGAGCTCCCGATCGACTCCTTCACCGAGGTCATCGAGGGCACCGCGCCCGCCCGCGGCCGCGCGAAGGGCTTCGACTCCGCGCTCGAGGAGCGCGACGACGAGGCCCACCCGCCGACCCGCTCCTACGCCACCGAGGTGCTGGCCGAGGCCGAGACCGCCGAGGCGGCGCTCGCCCGCTTCGAGCAGACGGGCGCGTCCCGCGGCGCGACCGGAGTGGTCGACGACGACGCGACCGAGGTCATCCGTCTCGACCGCCTCGACGTGGCGCCCGCCGTCCCGATCCCGCCCGTCATCGAGACCGGCCCGATCGCTCCTCTCGCCGAGGAGGACCCGACCGCCGGCTTCGACTCCTCGTTCGAGGACGACGCGCCGTACCGCCTCCCCTCGGCGGCCGCCCTCTCGACGGGCACGCCCTCCAAGGCGCGCTCGGCGGCCAACGACGAGATGGTCCGCGCCATCACCGAGGTGCTGCAGCAGTTCAACGTGGACGCGACCGTCACCGGCTTCTCCCGCGGCCCGACCGTCACCCGCTACGAGATCGAGCTCGGCCCGGGAGTCAAGGTCGAGCGCGTCACCGCGCTCAGCAAGAACCTCTCCTACGCGGTCGCCAGCAACGAGGTCCGGATCCTCTCCCCGATCCCGGGCAAGAGCGCGATCGGCGTCGAGATCCCCAACACCGACCGCGAGATCGTCTCGCTGGGCGACGTCCTCCGCTCGCCGGCGTCGACGACGTCCACGCACCCGATGACCATCGGCGTCGGCAAGGACGTCGAGGGCGGCTACGTCGTGGCGAACCTCGCCAAGATGCCGCACCTCCTGGTCGCCGGCTCCACCGGCTCCGGCAAGTCCAGCTTCGTCAACTCGATGATCACGAGCCTGCTCATGCGCGCGCGCCCGCAGGACGTGCGGATGGTCCTGATCGACCCCAAGCGCGTGGAGCTCACCATCTACGGCGGAGTGCCGCACCTGATCACTCCGATCATCACGAACCCCAAGAAGGCCGCCGAGGCGCTGCAGTGGGTCGTGAAGGAGATGGACATGCGCTACGACGACCTCGCGTCGTTCGGGTTCCGCCACATCGACGACTTCAACGCGGCCGTCCGCGCCGACGAGATCAAGCTCCCCGCCGGCAGCAGCCGCGTCCTCAAGCCGTACCCCTACCTCCTCGTGGTGGTCGACGAGCTCGCCGACCTCATGATGGTCGCCCCGCGCGACGTCGAGGACTCGATCGTGCGGATCACGCAGCTCGCGCGCGCCTCGGGCATCCACCTCGTGCTCGCCACGCAGCGGCCGAGCGTCGACGTGGTGACCGGCCTCATCAAGGCGAACGTGCCCAGCCGCCTCGCCTTCGCGGTGACCAGCGTGACCGACTCGCGGGTCATCCTCGACCAGCCGGGAGCCGACAAGCTCATCGGGCAGGGCGACGGCCTCTTCCTCCCCATGGGCACCAACAAGCCGATGCGCGTCCAGGGCGCCTGGGTCCGCGAGGACGAGATCGCGAAGGTCGTCGAGCACGTCACCCGCCAGGCGCAGCCCGAGTACCGCCAGGACATCACCGTCCAGGCGCAGCGCAAGGAGATCGACTCCGACATCGGGGACGACCTCGAGCTGCTGGTCGCTGCGGCGGAGCTCGTCGTCAGCACGCAGTTCGGCTCGACCTCGATGCTGCAGCGCAAGCTCCGCGTCGGCTTCGCCAAGGCGGGCCGCCTGATGGACCTGCTCGAGTCGCGCGAGGTCGTCGGTCCCTCCGAGGGGTCGAAGGCCCGCGACGTGCTGGTCACCGCCGAGCAGCTGCCGGGCGTCCTCGCGCGGATGCGCGGCGAGGACCCGGGCGACGGGCCTGCAGCGCCGTCCTCGGTCGCCCCGGACCCCTACGCGGATCCGCTGGCCGAGCCGACGGGGCCCGCCGCCACGGACTACCACGACGACGACGAGGGGTCCGGCGAGGACGCCTGGACTCTGACGGGACGCGAGTGACCGTCCCGGTCGCCCGCACTGCGACGAACGGCGGAGCACGATGACCGACCCCACCGCACCGGCTCCGGCCGCGCCGGGCAACTGGAACCTGCCGAACGCGATCACGGTCGTCCGGATCCTGCTGGCGCCCGTCTTCTTCTGGCTCCTGCTGGCCGACGGGGGGCAGGACGGCGGGATCCGGATCGCGGCGGCGCTGCTGTTCATCGTCGCCATCGCCACGGACGGGATCGACGGGCACATCGCCCGCAGCCGGGGCCTCGTGACCGATCTCGGCAAGCTCCTCGACCCGATCGCCGACAAGGTACTCACCGGGGCGGCGCTGGTCGGGCTCTCGATCCTCGCGGAACTGCCGTGGTGGGTGACGATCGTCATCCTGGTGCGCGAGATCGGCATCACGGTGTTCCGGATGGCCGTGCTCTCGGACCGGGTGATCCCGGCGTCGCGGGGCGGCAAGCTCAAGACGATCGTGCAGTCGATCGCGATCTCCCTCGCTCTGCTGCCGCTCTGGGCCGTCCTCGGCGAGTGGGTCCACTGGCTCAACGGCATCACGATGACCGCGGCCGTGGTCCTCACCGTCGCCACCGGGATCGACTACCTCGCCGACGCCGCCCGCCAGAGCCGGGCCGCCCGGTCGACGCGGTGACGGCTGCGCATCTGATCGCCGAGCTCCGGCGGCGGGGCGTCGACCTCGCCGTCGCGGAGTCCCTCACCGGCGGTGCGCTCAGCTCGGCCCTGGTGGAGGTGCCCGGCGCCTCCGCCGTGTACCGCGGGGGAGTGGTGAGCTACGCCACCGACCTCAAGGACCGGCTCCTCGGGGTCGATGCGCGGGTCCTCGACGAGCGGGGGCCCGTCGATCCCGGAGTCGCCGTGCAGATGGCGCGCGGAGCGTCCTCGCGGCTCGCAGCCGACGGGCGGCCGACGCTCGGCCTGGCGACCACGGGAGTCGCCGGTCCGGATCCGCAGGGTGATGCCGCTGTCGGCACCGTCTTCGTGGCGGCCGTCCTCGGCGAGGACGAGCTCGTCCGCGAGCACCGGTTCGACGGCGACCGCGCCGCGATCCGCGCCGCCTCGGTCGACGCGGCCCTCGCCCTCGGCGCGGAGCTGCTCGCCCGCGGGGCATGAGGCGGATACCCAGCCGGAGCCTTCCGGGAATCGGAATGCGCCGCATTGCGGCCCGGTTACATCTGGTGTCGCTCACACGCAAAGTCCAGTCATCCGGTATTAGAGTCGACTCCATACGAACCGGGTAGTGAACAGCTATCCGGTTCTCTCGTCCCAGCCCCCCGATCACCCGCTCCGGAGTACTCCGGCGCCCGTGCTCGCGGTGCAGGTGCACGACATGCGGTTGACGTGGAGAAGGAGGGTCCAGTGGTTCTAGTTCGTCAGGAGATCGGCGATGTCCTCAGGGACTTTCGCCTGCAGAAAGGTCGTACGCTCCGTCAGGTGGCGAGCAAGGCGAGCGTTGCGCTCGGCTACCTGAGCGAGGTCGAACGCGGTCAGAAGGAGGCCTCCTCGGAGATCCTCGCCTCTGTCGCCGACGCCCTCGACACCCCCATCTCGGTGATCATGCGCGAGGTCGGCGATCGTCTCGCCGTCATCGAGGGCATCGACACCATCCCCGACACCATCCCGGCCGACATGGTCGCCGGCTTCGACGCGGACCTCGTCACGCAGTAGTCGGCTCCCGTCCTCCTCCACTCACCGCACCCCGTTCCACGCGAAGGGCGCCCAGGCTCCGGCCGGGCGCCCTTCGGCGTTCCCGGGGGAGTGCCGCTCCCGGGCAGCGGCTACCGTGGACGCATGCGCTTGAGCGAGTTCCGGCAGCTGGTCGACGACGAGTTCGGCGGCGCCTACGCCCGTGTCCTGGTCTCCGACCTCGTGCTGACCGAGCTCGGTGGCCGTACCGCCGAGCGCGCCCTCGCGGACGGAGCGGAGCCGCGCGAGGTCTGGCTCGCACTCTGCCGCGCCAACGACGTCCCCGAGGCGCGGTGGCACGGCGTGGATCCGCGGAGACGCCACCGCTGACGTGCCCGCCGCCGAAGCCGTGTTCGACACGCCGACGGCTCGTGCTCGAATCCGTGTTCGAACGGGTCTAGGCTCCTCCACAGAAGCAGGAACGGCCCCGTCTCCACGGAGTCGCTCTCGCTCGGCCCCGATGTCGGTGGTCGGGCGTACCGTCGGAGACACCTGAACGGACCTGCTTCACCGCCTTGTCGCAGCCGGCCGGCACTGTCACTCCGACAGCCACCGGCATGTCGCGACAGCCTGTAGGCGACACCACCACGAACACGAGAGCGAGACGGCCATGCCCAGTTCCTCCGACCGCGAGAAGTCCCTCGAGACCGCACTCGCCCAGATCGACCGCCAGTTCGGCAAGGGCGCCGTCATGCGCCTCGGCAGCGACGACCGCGCCCCCGTCGAGGTGATCCAGACCGGTTCGATCGCGCTCGACGTCGCGCTCGGGATCGGCGGGCTTCCCCGCGGCCGCATCGTCGAGATCTACGGCCCCGAGTCCTCCGGAAAGACGACTCTCACGCTCCACGCGATCGCGAACGCCCAGCGGAACGGCGGCATCGCCGCCTTCATCGACGCGGAGCACGCGCTCGACCCCGAGTACGCCAAGAAGCTCGGCGTCGACATCGACTCCCTCCTCGTGTCGCAGCCCGACACCGGAGAGCAGGCGCTCGAGATCGCCGACATGCTCGTGCGATCGGGCTCGATCGACCTCATCGTGATCGACTCCGTCGCGGCCCTCGTGCCGCGAGCCGAGATCGAGGGCGAGATGGGCGACTCCCACGTCGGCCTGCAGGCCCGCCTCATGTCCCAGGCGCTGCGCAAGCTGACCGGCGGACTGAACACCACCAACACCACGATGATCTTCATCAACCAGCTGCGCGAGAAGATCGGCGTCTTCTTCGGAAGCCCCGAGACCACCGCGGGCGGCAAGGCGCTCAAGTTCTACGCGTCGGTCCGCCTCGACATCCGCCGCATCGAGACGCTGAAGGACGGCACCGACGCGGTCGGCAACCGCACCCGCGTCAAGGTCGTGAAGAACAAGATGGCCCCGCCCTTCAAGCAGGCCGAGTTCGACATCCTCTACGGAGTCGGGATCTCCCGCGAGGGCAGCCTGATCGACTTCGGCGTCGAGCACGAGATCGTCCGCAAGTCGGGCGCCTGGTACACCTACGACGGCGACCAGCTCGGCCAGGGCAAGGAGAAGGCGCGCCAGTTCCTCATCGACAACCCCGATGTGGCCGCCGAGATCGAGAAGCGCATCCTGGTCAAGCTCGGCGTGATCGTCGACCCGAACGCGGCCGTCGAGGCCGCTCCGGTCGCGATCGAGACCAAGCAGCCCGTGCGCAAGGGCGCCTAGCCCGTGGCGGAGAAGGCCGCGGAGGGGGCGAAGGGCCGCCCCGTGGCCTTCCTGCCCTGGGTCGACCGGGGTGAGGCGGGCGACGAGGGCTGGGCTCCGGCTGCTCCGGACTCAGATGGTCCCGAGTCCGCGGGGCGACCGCCCGAGGCCTCGTCGCAGGTCGCCGAGGCCCCGAGGCCTGCCGGCCGGAAGGCCGCGGTCGCCGGGTCGGAATCCACTGCTCCTGACGAACGTGCGTCGCACTCCTCCGAGCGGATCGCCGAGCTGTCGGCCCACGTCGCCCGACGTGCACCAGCGTTCGTCGAGGACGCGGACGACACGGAGGACGGCGAGCCGATCGAGGTCCCCGAGGAGATCGACCCTGAGCAGGTCGCGGATCGGATCGTGCGCGGACTCTCGCGCAAGAGCCTGTCCGTCGCCGAGGTCGAGGCGCGCCTCTACACGGAGGGCGTGGCCGAGAAGGACGCGCTCGAGATCCTCGAGCGCTTCACGCGCTTCGGCTACCTCGACGACCTCCGCATGGCGGAGCAGCTGGTCGTCTCGCTGCGCGACCGCAAGAAGCTCGGCCGCTCCTCGATCCAGCAGGAGCTGCGCGCGCGGAAGATCGACCCCGAGGCGATCGCGTCCGCGCTCGACGAGCTGGACGGCGACGACGAGTACCGCACGGCTCTCGAGCTCGCGCGCAAGCGGCTGCCGAGCCTGCGCTCGCTGTCCGACGAGGTCGCCGAGCGCCGCCTCACGGGGTTCCTCGCGCGGCGCGGCTACGCCGGCGGGCTCGTGCAGCGCGTCGTCCGCGAGACGATCCGCAAGCCGGGGTCCAGCGTCCGCTTCCGCTGACGCGGCGGGCCGGGAGCGGTCCGACCGGAGCGTAGAATGCCACACCATGAGCACGCTCGGTACCGCCCCGTCGCCCGTCGTCGAGACCCGGCCGAGGACCTACGAGGTCCGCACGTTCGGGTGCCAGATGAACGTGCACGACTCGGAGCGGTTGAGCGGCTCGCTCGAGGCGGCGGGCTACGTGTCCGCCGACGGAGCCGAGGCCGACGTCGTCGTGATCAACACCTGCGCGGTGCGCGAGAACGCCGACAACAAGCTCTACGGCAACCTCGGCCACCTCGCGTCGGTGAAGCGCCGTCACGAGGGGATGCAGATCGCGGTCGGCGGCTGCCTCGCGCAGAAGGACAAGAACGTCATCCTCGACCGCGCCCCGTGGGTCGACGTCGTCTTCGGCACGCACAACATGGGCGCACTCCCGAGCCTGCTCGAGCGGGCCCGCCACAACGACGAGGCGCAGCTCGAGATCCTCGAGTCGCTCGACGTCTTCCCCTCCACGCTCCCCACCAAGAGGGACTCGACCTACAGCGGCTGGGTCTCGATCTCGGTCGGCTGCAACAACACCTGCACCTTCTGCATCGTGCCCTCGCTGCGGGGCAAGGAGAAGGACCGGCGTCCCGGCGACGTGCTCGCCGAGATCCAGGCACTCGTCGACGACGGCGCCATCGAGGTCACGCTGCTCGGTCAGAACGTGAACTCCTACGGCGTCGAGTTCGGCGACCGTCAGGCGTTCTCGAAGCTGCTCCGCGCCGCGGGCACCATCGGAGGACTCGAGCGGATCCGCTTCACGAGCCCCCATCCCGCCGCGTTCACCGACGACGTGATCGACGCCATGGCCGAGACCCCGGCGGTGATGCCGCAGCTGCACATGCCGCTCCAGTCCGGCTCCGACCGCATCCTCAAAGCGATGCGCCGCTCGTACCGCTCCGAGAGGTTCCTCGGCATCCTCGACCGGGTGCGCGACCGCATCCCGCACGCGGCCATCAGCACCGACATCATCGTGGGCTTCCCCGGCGAGACCGAGGCCGACTTCCAGGAGACCCTGCGGGTGGTCGAGGCGGCCCGCTTCGCCTCCGCCTTCACCTTCCAGTACTCCATCCGGCCCGGCACGCCGGCCGCGACGCTGGCCGACCAGATCCCCAAGGCGATCGTCCAGGAGCGCTACGAGCGGCTCGTCGCCCTGCAGGACGCGATCAGCGAGCAGGAGAACCGCACGGTCGTCGGCCGCGAGGTCGAGGTCCTGGTCGCGACCGGCGAGGGGCGCCGCGACTCGGAGACCCACCGCCTGAGCGGACGCGCCGAGGACAGCCGCCTGGTGCACTTCGACGTGCCCGAGGGCTCCGAGCAGCCGCGTCCCGGAGACGTGGTCTCGGTCCGGGTCACCCGCGCCGCGCCCTTCTACCTCCTGGCGGACTCCTCCGACGGCGCGCCGCTCCGCATCCGCCGCACCCGCGCGGGCGACGCCTGGGACCGGGCGCAGACCGAGTCCTGCGGGGTTCCGGCCGCCCCGGGTGCGAGCGGTGCGCCCCGGGTCTCCCTGGGGCTGCCGTCTCTGCGCGTGCGCGACGCCGGCACGCTGACGACGCCGATCTACGACGCCCTCGATGGCGAGCGCTGAGGCCGGAGCCCCCGATCCTGCGCCGGAGCTGATCGCGGTCGTCGGCGCGACCGGCACGGGCAAGTCCGACCTCTCGCTCGATCTCGCCGGGGCGATCCGGCAGGACGGCGGCGCCGCCGAGATCGTGAACGCCGACGCGATGCAGCTCTACCGCGGGATGGACATCGGCACCGCGAAGCTCCCCGTCGATGAGCGGCGGGGCGTCCCGCACCATCTGCTCGACGTCCTCGACGTGACGGAGGAGGCGTCGGTCGCCCGATACCAGAGCGAGGCGCGGCGGGTGATCGAGAGCGTGCTGGCGCGCGGAGCGACGCCGATCCTGGTCGGGGGCTCCGGCCTGTACGTCTCCAGCGTCGTCTTCGAGTTCTCCTTCGCGGGAACGGACCCGGAGGTTCGGCGCCGCCTCGAGGAGACCGCCGAGCGCGAGGGCCTGGGCGTCCTCGTCGAGCGGCTGCGCCGGATCGACGCCGGAGTGGCCGCGCGCATCGGTCCGCACAACGCCCGGCGCATCGTCCGCGCGCTCGAGATCGCGGAGCTGACCGGCGGGAGTACGCACAGCGCGCTGATGTCCGACGAGCCGGTTCCGTGGCGTCCCGCCTCGATCCTGTTCCTCGAGGCTCCGCGGGAGGAGCTGGTGCAGCGCCTCGACCGACGGGTGGAGAGGATGTGGGCGGCCGGCATGCTCGACGAGGTCGAGCGGCTCGTCCCTCTCGGCCTGGAGCGCGGCGTCACCGCCGGCCGCGCCATCGGGTACGCCCAGGCGCTCGCCCAGCGTGCCGGCGTCCTCCGTGAGGAGGAGGCGATCGCGGCCACGCAGGCCCTCACGCGCCGCTACGCCCGCCGGCAGAACAGCTGGTTCCGGCGCTACGCCGGCGCCCACCGGCTCCCGTACGACGCGCCGGACCTGGCGTCGCGGGCGCACGCCGTCGCCCAGGCCGCCGCACCCGCTCCTCGCTAGGCTGTGCGCCATGACGATCGAGCTGCACTTCACCAAGGGCCAGGGCACCGGCAACGACTTCGTGCTCTTCAGCGACCCGGACGGTGAGGTCGACCTCTCGCCCGCGCAGATCGCGATGATCTGCGACCGCCACTTCGGCGTCGGCGCCGACGGCGTGATCCGAGCCGTCCGCTCCCGGGCGATCCCGGAGGGGTCGGCGGCCCTGGCCGAGGAGAGCGAGGCGGAATGGTTCATGGACTACCGCAACGCCGACGGCTCCCTCGCCGAGATGTGCGGCAACGGCATCCGCGTCTACGCCGCGTTCCTGCTCGCGGGCGGCCTGGCGACGCTCGAGCCCGGCGACACCCTGCCGATCGGCACCCGCGCCGGCGTCCGCGACGTGACCCGCAGCGGAGCCGGATTCCAGGTCGACCTCGGCCGCTGGGAGCTGGCGGGCGGCGAGCCCCTGGTGCGGGCGAAGGAGCTGAAGGTCGCGCGCCCCGGCATCGGGATCGACCTCGGCAATCCGCACGTGGTCGTCGCCCTCAGCAACGACGAGGAGCTCGACTCCGCCGACCTCTCCTACATCCCGCAGCTCGACCCGGAGCCCGAGGACGGCGCGAACGTCGAGTTCGTCGTCCCCGGCGAGCCTCTGGTCCACGACGGCATCGGGCGGATCCGGATGCGGGTGCACGAGCGCGGCAGCGGCGAGACCCTGAGCTGCGGCACGGGTGCCGCGGCGGCGGCGCTTGCCGTGCGCTACTGGGCGGGAGCCCGCGCTCCCCAGGCCTGGCGCGTCGAGGTCCCCGGCGGCACGCTCGGCGTGACGATGTTCGCGGCGGAGGAGGGCGAGCACGTCGGGCTCTCCGGTCCGGCCGACCTCGTCTTCACGGGGACGATCCGGATCGACTGAGGGCCGGGTCAGCCCAGACGGGTCGTCCGCAGCACGCGGAAGCCCTTCGCCGAGGAGACGCGCTGCACGTCGAGCCGTCCGGCGAACGCGGTGGCGAGCCAGGACTGCAGCGAGTCGGAGCCGAGGTTGCGCTGCACGACGAGCCAGGCGTCCGCGCCCTCCTCGAGGCGTGGCAGCCAGCGCTCGAGCAGGAGGTGCAGCTCCTCCTTTCCGATGCGGATCGGCGGGTTCGACCACACGGTGCGGAAGCGCACGTCGTCGGGAACATCCTCGGGCAGCACGGCGTTGACATTGAGGACGCCGAGTTCCTCGCAGTTGCGACGGACCAGCTCGAGCGCCCGCTGGTTGACGTCGACCGCCCACACCCGGGCGTCGGGGGAGGCGAGGGCGAGCGCGAGGGCGACCGGACCCCAGCCGCAGCCGAGGTCCAGCAGGTCCCCGTCAGCGGGGGCGTCGGGCACTGCGTCCAGCAGGACGCGCGTGCCGAGATCGACGTGACCGGGGCTGAACACCCCTCCTGCCGTCGTGACCTCGAGGTCGCGGCCGGCCAGGCGGACCGGGATCCTGCGGGGCCGGAGGTCGCCGTCGGGAGTACTCGAGAAGTAGTGCTCGGCGGCCATGAGAAGTGAACCTATCAACACCTGAGGAGTTAGTGTTATCCGGATGACGGAAGACCTGAACGAGACCGACACGACCGAGGCCGTGGACGTCGTCTCGAGGGTCCTGGCGAACGCGCAGTCGCGCTCGGCAGGGTACTCGCGCTTCGTCGCGGGTGGAGCCCAGGCGCTGCAGAGCGCCGGCCACGAGGGCGAGAACAGCGACGGCGAGCAGTTCGACCGCGACGACCGGCAGGCGCTGCGACGCGTCGCCGGCCTCTCGACCGAGCTCGAGGATGTCACGGAGGTCGAGTACCGCCAGTTGCGCCTGGAGAACGTCGTGCTCATCGGCGTGTACTCGCAGAACTCGCTGGAGGACGCGGAGAACTCGCTGCACGAGCTCGCCGCGCTCGCAGAGACGGCGGGAGCGACGGTCCTCGACGGCCTGCTCCAGCGCCGCCCGCATCCCGACCCGAGCACCTATCTCGGCAAGGGCAAGGCCCAGGAGCTCGCGGGGCTCGTCGCGGCCCTCGGCGCCGACACGGTCGTCGCCGACACCGAGCTCGCTCCGAGCCAGCGCCGCGCGCTGGAGGACGTGGTGAAGGTCAAGGTGATCGACCGCACCGCGGTGATCCTCGACATCTTCAGCCAGCACGCGAAGAGCCGCGAGGGCAAGGCGCAGGTCGAGCTCGCGCAGCTCGAGTACCTGCTCCCGCGACTGCGCGGCTGGGGCGAGTCGATGTCCCGCCAGGCCGGAGGCCAGGTGGGCGCGGGGGCCGGAATGGGCTCGCGCGGTCCGGGTGAGACGAAGATCGAGCTCGACCGCCGCCGCATCCACACCCGCATGGCACGCCTGCGGAAGCAGATCACGGCGATGAAGCCCGCTCGCGAGGCCAAGCGCGCGAACCGCAAGCGCAACTCCGTTCCCTCGGTGGCGATCGCGGGCTACACGAACGCCGGCAAGTCGAGCCTGCTGAACCGGATGACCCACGCGGGCGTCCTCGTCGAGAACTCGCTCTTCGCGACCCTCGACGCCACTGTCCGCAAGGCCCAGACGAAGGACGGGCGCCTCTACACGCTCGCCGACACCGTCGGCTTCGTGCGAGCGCTTCCGCACCAGCTCGTCGAGGCCTTCCGGTCGACGCTCGAGGAGGTGGCGGACTCCGACGTGATCGTCCACGTCGTGGACGCCTCCCACCCCGATCCCGCCGGGCAGATCGCCACCGTGCGCGACGTGATCGGCGAGGTGGGCGCCCGGAGCATCCCCGAGATCATCGCCTTCAACAAGGCCGATCTCGTGGACGAGGGCACGCGGCTGGTGCTGCGCGGTCTCGCTCCGGACGCGGTCTTCGTGTCGGCGCGCAGCGGCGAGGGCATCGACGAGCTGGAGGCGCGGATCGCCGAGATCCTGCCCGAGCCCGACGTCGAGATCGACCTGCTCGTGCCGTACGACCGCGGCGACGTGATCTCTCACCTGCACCGCAGCGGCCGGATCCTGTCGACCCAGTACGTCGAGGGCGGCACCCACGTGGTCGCCCTCGTGCACGCCGATCTGGCGGGCTCGCTCACCGAGTTCGCAGTTCCACGGGCGGCCGTCCAGGCCTGATCGCCACCACCCGAGCGCCCGTCTCCCCGTCAGGGAGGCGGGCGCTCCGTGCGTCCGAGGGGAGGTGCGGCGTCCCGCGCCATCGACCCGCGGCGGCGGTCCGAGGACACGCAGACGGAACGGCGGCGGACCTCCACAGCCTTCCCGCGACCGCGACGGCGGGCACGCGGCCCGATCAGCCGGTGCCAGCCGAACGCAGGAGGGGCCCGACCGGTATGCAGCCGGTCGGGCCCCTCCTGGCTGCGCGGGGTCAGACCGAGCGGAGGACCGCCACGATCTTCCCGAGCACCTCGGCCTCGTCGCCGAGGATCGGCTCGAAGTTGGAGTTGCGGGGGAGCAGCCAGGTGTGGCCGTCGCGCTGGCGCAGCACCTTGACGGTGGCCTCGCCGTCGAGCATGGCCGCCACGATCTCGCCGTTCTCGGCGGTGCGCTGCGAGCGGACCACGACCCAGTCCCCGTCGCAGATCGCGGCGTCGATCATCGACTCGCCGACGACCTTGAGCATGAAGAGCTCGCCCTTGCCGACGAGCTGGCGGGGAAGCGGGAACACCTCGTCGATCTGCTGGTCGGCCATGATCGGCACGCCCGCCGCGATCCGGCCGACGAGGGGGACCATCGCCGCGTCGCCGACCGTCGCGGTCGACTCGAACGACCCGTCGTCCTCCGTCGAGCTGGGGACGTCGATGAGGATCTCGAGGGCGCGGGGCCGGTTGGGGTCGCGGCGCAGGTAGCCGCTGAGCTCGAGCTGGTTGAGCTGGTGGGTGACGCTCGACAGCGAGGCGAGGCCGACCGCGTCGCCGATCTCGCGCATGCTCGGCGGGTAGCCGCGGCTCGACACCGAGCGCTGGATCGCGTCGAGGATCGCGAGCTGCTTGGCGCTCAGGCTCTTCCGGCGCCGTCCGGCGGCCGCCTTCGTCTTGGCGGCCGGCGTCCCGGCCGTCTGCGCGTCGCTCACGATGCTCCCTCTTCCCGGTGCGCACGCCGCGTGCGCGCCCGCCCGGTCGCGACCCGACAAGGAATGTCGGTGGTCGCTGCTGTACTACGACCAGGCTCTCGAAACTGTATCCGCCGGAACTCCCGACTCGGAACATTCGTTCGAGTGTGTCGCGCGCGAGTCCGCGCGCGGATCGGCCGGGTGGGTCTCTTGACCGTCCCGTCGTTCGAAGATATGTTCGGTACAGGCGTTCGGGGTGGCCCTCCCGGCCGAGGGCCTCCCCGAATCCCTGTCGAAAGGAGCGATCCCATGACCGCACAGCTCACCTCCCGCCCGCTGCAGCACTCGTCCGCGGCTCGGCCCGTCGAGGCCCTGCCGTCCGCTCCTGAGCCGATGAACGCGTCCTCCGGACCGCGGGTCGTCCGCACCCGCCTGCGCCTCACCCGTCGCGGCCGCGTCGTGGTCGCCGCACTGGGTGCCCTGCCGATCGTGGCGGGCGCCTTCGCCTTCGGGCTCAACGGCGGCGGCGCGGTCGCGTCGAGCGATGCCGCGGCTGTCGAGTTCCAGTACGTCACCGTCCACGCGGGCGAGTCGCTCTGGTCGCTCGCCGAGGAGCTCGCCCCGCAGGCGGACCCGCGCGACGTGGTCGATGACATCCTCTCCCTCAACCAGCTCTCGAGCGCGGGCGTCGAGCCCGGGCAGCGCCTCGCCGTCCCGGCCGAGTACGACACCGCTCGCTGAGCCGGGCGGCCCGGTCGGGCGCTTCGCTACCATTCCCTGGTGACGACTCTCGACGATCTGCCCCTCCGCGACGACCTCCGGGGCAAGCACCCGTACGGCGCGCCCCAGGCGATCGTGCCTGTGGCCCTCAACGTCAACGAGAACACCCATCCCGTTCCGGACGACGTGATCGCCGACATCGTCGAGCGGGTCTCCGAGGCGCTGCGGACCGTCAACCGGTACCCCGACCGCGAGTTCCGGGAGCTGCGTGACTCCCTCGCGGGCTACCTCGGTCACGGGCTCACCGCGGACGGAGTGTGGGCTGCGAACGGATCGAACGAGGTGCTCCAGCACGTCCTGCAGGCGTTCGGCGGTCCCGGGCGCTCGCTTCTGGGCTTCGCGCCCACCTACTCGATGTACTCGATCCTCGCGTCGGGGAGCGGAACGGAGTGGATCCCCGCTCCGCGCGAGGCGGAGTTCGAGGTCGGAGCCGAGTACGCCGCCGAGCAGGTGCGCCGGGCCCGGCCCGACATCGTCTTCCTCTGCGCTCCGAACAACCCGACCGGGACGCCGCTCGACCTCGCCGTGATCGAGGCGGTCTACGACGCGACCGACGGCGTCGTCGTGGTCGACGAGGCGTACGCCGAGTTCGCCGGCAGGGGCGCACCGACCGCGCTGAGCCTCCTCCCCGGCCGACCGCGCCTGCTCGTGTCCCGCACCATGAGCAAGGCCTTCGCCTTCGCCGGCGTCCGTCTGGGCTACCTCGCCGCCGACCCCGCGGTGATCGACGCGCTCCGCCTCGTCCGCCTCCCGTACCACCTGTCGGCCCTCACCCAGGCCGCCGCGACCGCCGCTCTCGCTCACGCCGACGAGATGCTCGCGATGGTCGGCGAGATCATCGTGCAGCGCGACCGGATGATCGACGGCCTGCGCGCCCTCGGCTACCGTCCGTACGCGACCGGCAGCAACTTCGTCCTCTTCGGCGGCGTCGCGGATCCGGCCGCCGTGTTCGAGGGCCTGCTCGCCCGCGGCGTCCTCATCCGCGACGTCGGCATCCCGAACCACCTCCGCGTCAGCGCCGGCACGGAGGAGGAGACGACCGCGTTCCTCGAGGCGCTCGCCTCCCTCCCCGCCCCGTCAGCCGACCCCGCGGTGGCGCTCTCGCGCGAGTGAGCTCCGCCCGGGGGCGGTGACGCGGCGCGAATAGACTGGGAGGCATGACCTCCCCGAGCGCCGCACCCGGGCGCACCGCCTCCCTCAGCCGTGCCACCAGCGAGTCGAGCATCGAGCTCTCCCTCGACCTCGACGGCACGGGCGTCGCCGACCTCGAGACCGGCGTGCCCTTCTTCGACCACCTGCTGACGGCGTTCGCGAAGCACTCGCTCACGGACCTGCGCGTCCGTGCCCGCGGCGACATCGAGATCGACATCCACCACACGGCGGAGGACATCGGCATCGTGCTCGGCACGGCCATCCGGCAGGCGCTCGGCGACAAGGCCGGGATCTCCCGCTTCGGCGACGCTCTCGTGCCCCTCGACGAGGCGCTCGTGCAGGCGGTCGTCGACATCTCGGGGCGCCCCTACCTCGTGCACACCGGCGAGCCGGAGGGCTTCGCGCTGCACCTGATCGGCGGCCACTTCACCGGATCGATGGTGCGCCACGTCTTCGAGGCGATCGCCTTCAACGCCGGCCTCACCGTGCACATCACGGTGCTCGGCGGCAGGGACCCGCACCACATCGCCGAGGCGGAGTTCAAGGCGTTCGCGCGCGCCTTCCGCCAGGCGAAGGCCCTCGACCCGCTGGTCTCCGGCGTGCCGTCGACGAAGGGCGCGCTGTGAGCTCGGCACGTCCCTCCGTCGTGGTCTACGACTACGGCTCGGGGAACGTGCACTCCGCCGTCAAGGCGCTCGAGCTCGCCGGTGCCGACGTCGAGCTGACGGGGGACCGGCAGCGGGCTCTGGAGGCGGACGGCCTCCTCGTCCCCGGCGTCGGCGCGTTCGACGCCGTGATGTCGGCGCTGACCCGCGCCCGCGGCGGCGAGATCATCGAGAAGCGCCTCGCCGGCGGGCGCCCCGTCCTGGGCATCTGCGTCGGGATGCAGGTGCTCTTCGAACGCGGCGTCGAGCGGGGGGTCGAGAGCGAGGGCCTCGGGGAGTGGCCCGGGACGGTCGACCTCCTCCCGGCCGACGTCGTCCCGCACATGGGCTGGAACACCGTCTCCGCCCCCGAGGGCTCGGTGCTGTTCGACGGCATCGCCGAGGAGCGCTTCTACTTCGTGCACTCCTACGGCGCCCGCGAGTGGTCGCTCGACGTGATGCCGCCGTTCCCGCGTCCCGCCGTCACCTGGGCCGACCACGGCGGCCCCTTCATCGCCGCGGTCGAGAACGGGCCGCTCTCGGCCACCCAGTTCCACCCCGAGAAGTCGGGCGCCGCCGGGCTCCGGCTCCTCGCCAATTGGCTGGGCACCCTCCGCACGAACTAGGATCGGCCGGTGGTCGGCGCCTCCAGGGGCCGGCACCGGCTCCGAGACTGAGGATGACGATGAGCGAGTTCACCAAGGCCCCGGGCCTGGTCCTCCTGCCCGCGATCGACGTGGCGGGCGGCAAGGCCGTGCGGCTCACGCAGGGCGAGGCCGGGACCGAGACCAACTACGGCGACCCCATCGACGCCGCGGGCGACTGGGCCGACCAGGGCGCGGAGTGGATCCATCTCGTCGACCTCGACGCCGCCTTCGGCCGCGGCGACAACCACGGCATCATGAAGAAGGTCATCCGCCAGGTGAAGGGCGTCAACGTCGAGCTCTCCGGCGGGATCCGCGACGACCGGAGCCTCGAGTCGGCGCTGAGCGCCGGCGCGAAGCGCATCAATCTCGGAACCGCGGCGCTCGAGAACCCCGAGTGGGCCGCGAGCGTCATCGCGCAGTACGGCGACCAGATCGCCGTCGGGCTCGACGTCCGGGGCACCACGCTCGCCGCGCGCGGCTGGACCAAGGAGGGCGGTGACCTCTGGCAGGTCCTCGACCGCCTGGAGGAGGCCGGCTGCACCCGCTACGTCGTCACCGACGTCACCAAGGACGGCACGCTCAAGGGCCCGAACCTCGAGCTCCTCGAGCAGGTCATGGCCCGCACCCACCGGCCCGTGATCGCCTCGGGCGGCATCTCGAACCTCGACGACATCGCCGCTCTGCGCGACCTCGTGCCGCAGGGCCTCGAGGGCGCGATCGTCGGCAAGGCGCTGTACGCGGGCGCGTTCACGCTCGCGGAGGCCCTGGATGTCGCATCCGAGTGAGCCCCGCCCGCTCCCGGCGCATCTGACCGACTCGGCCGGCACCCCCTGGGCGGGTCGGCACTTCGAGCCGAGCGCCGCGCCCGAGGACGACGGGAGCGCTCCGGAGGCGCTGGTCGCCGCGCTCGAGTCCTTCGCCCGTGCTGCGCGCGGCCCGGAGGCCGTGGTCGACGCGCTCCGCACGTCCCGCCTGCTCATCCCCCTGGTCGCCCGCCTCGGCGAGGAGGCCGAGGGCGTCGGGGGACTCCGGGCGGACAAGACGCAGGAGCTCGCGATCGTGACGGTCGCCGGACCCGACGGCCGCACGGTGCTCCCCGTCTTCAGCGGCGTCGAGAGCATGCGCCGGTGGGACCCCGCGGCCCGTCCCGTCCCGGTCGACGGGCGCCGCGCGGCCCTGGCGGCCGTCGCGGAGGGCACCGAGGTGATGGTCCTCGACCCCGCGTCCGAGCGGGAGTTCGCGGTCCGGCGCCCGGCCCTCTGGGCGATCGCGGAGGGCGGCGACTGGCGGCCCGCTCACGCCGATGCGGAGGTGCTCCGGGCTCTGCGCGCAGCTGCGGAGGGGGAGCGGGCGGTCGCCTCGCTCGAGGTGCGCGCAGGGGACCCGGAGCAGCGCCTCGCGGGACCCGAGCTCGTGGTGGTGCTGAGCCTGCGCCCGGGGCTCGATCAGGACGCGCTCGGAGCCCTGGTCGCGCGACTGGGGGCACGGTGGGCGGCCGACGAGACCGTCGCGCAGCGTGTCGACTCGATGACGCTGCAGCTCGCCGCCGCCCGCTGACTCCCGGTCAGGTGACCGGGCCGGTCCACTTCTCGCCCGGGCCCTTGCCGATCGGGTCGGCGATGGGGGAGGCCTCGCGGAACGCGAGCTGGAGGGTGCGGAGGCCGTCGCGCAGGCTCCGGGCGTGCATGTCGCTGATGTCGGGCGCGCCGGCCGTGACCAGGCCCGCGAGCGCGTTGATGAGCTTGCGGGCCTCGTCGAGGTCGACCTGCGCTCCGGGCTCGTCGGCGAGCCCGCACTTGACGGCGGCCGCGCTCATCAGGTGCACGGCCGCGGTGGTGATGATCTCCACCGCCGGGACCTCCGCGATGTCGCGGGCCGCCTCCACGTCGGAGGCTCCGCCGTCCTCGCCGAATCGTCGCGTGTAGTCGTCGTCGTACTGGGCCATGGGTCCTTCGTTCGTCGTCCGTGGTGGAGGGGCGCGGCCGCCGGAGCGAGGGGCGGCCGGATCCGCTCTGTCGGGCGGGCCGCCGGTCTGCTATGGTTGTCCGGGCTCCGAGGCATGTCCTCGGTTCGAAAGTGGAGATTCTCCCACCCGCGCTTGACCGCTTCACAAGGTTACCGGGTCAGAAGCACTCCGCCCCCGAGGGTCGTCAGACCACCGGAGGCAGGGCTGCGGCTCTCGAGGTCCGCCTCGGGAACCGCGTCACAGGGTGCGAGCGCCGTGCTGCAGGCACGACGTGGACGGGACGATCACCTCTCTCGGGTGCGCTGGAGAAGACTCCGGCAGCGCAGCTGCACTCACCGAGATCAGAGGAGAAACGCAATCAGCGATCCCCGTACCAACGACCGTATCCGCGTCCCCGAGGTCCGCCTCGTGGGTCCCGCAGGAGAACAGGTCGGCGTCGTCAAGATCGAGGTCGCCCTGCGACTCGCGCAGGACGCAGACCTGGACCTGGTCGAGGTCGCCCCCAACTCCAAGCCGCCCGTGGCCAAGATCATGGACTACGGGAAGTTCAAGTACGAGCAGGCTCAGAAGCTCAAGGAAGCCCGTCGCAACCAGGCGAACACGATCCTCAAGGAGGTCCGTTTCCGCCTGAAGATCGACAAGCACGACTACGAGACCAAGCGCAAGCGCGCCGAGGGCTTCCTGAAGGCCGGCGACAAGGTCAAGGCGATGATCCTCTTCCGCGGTCGCGAGCAGTCGCGCCCCGAGATGGGCGTCCGTCTGCTCCAGCGCTTCGCGGAGGACGTCGCCGAGTTCGGCCAGGTCGAGTCCACCCCGACCATCGACGGTCGCAACATGGTGATGGTCATCGGCCCGCTGAAGAACAAGTCCGAGGCGAAGGCCGAGGCCAATGCGGTCCGCGCCGCTCGTCGCGAGGCCAACACCCCCGAGGACACGGCCGAGGCCGAGTCCGTCTAGTACTTCGCCGCCCCGGCCTCGGGGCCGGTGGACGCCCCGCTCGCGGGGCACCGGTTTCGCCCCGCCGAGTGCGGAGTGACGTTCACAAGGAGAGAACATGCCCAAGATGAAGACCCACTCGGGTGCCAAGAAGCGCTTCAAGGTGACCGGCTCCGGCAAGCTCATGAAGCAGCAGGCCGGTATGCGTCACAACCTGGAGTCCAAGTCCAGCGTGCGCACGCGCCGCCTCAACCAGGACCAGGTCCTCGCCCCGCAGGACGCCAAGGTCGCCAAGAAGCTTCTCGGTCTGTAGCCCACCGCCGGCGCAGCCCGCTGCGCCGCGTGGTCGCTACTCAGCCGACACGGATCGATAGGAAGAAACAGCAATGGCAAGAGTGAAGAGGGCCGTCAACGCCCACAAGAAGCGTCGGGTCATCCTCGAGCGCGCCTCGGGCTACCGCGGCCAGCGGTCGCGCCTCTACCGCAAGGCGAAGGAGCAGGTCACCCACTCCCTCGTCTACTCGTACCGCGACCGCCGCGCCAAGAAGGGCGAGTTCCGTCGTCTCTGGATCCAGCGCATCAACGCCGCGTCCCGCGCGAACGGCCTGACCTACAACCGCTTCATCCAGGGCCTCGCCCTGGCCGGCGTCCAGGTCGACCGCCGCATCCTCGCGGACCTCGCGATCACCGAGCCGGCCACGTTCGCCTCGCTCGTCGCGACCGCGAAGAGCGCGCTGCCCGCCGACACCTCGGCGCCCAAGGCCGCAGCGTAGTCAGCACGGCTTCCCGGAGGGGGTCGCGACCGAGAGGTCGCGGCCCCCTCCGTCGTTCGCGGGGCCGTCCCGCGCCGTGTCTGCGGGGGCGGCGATCACCGCGCCGATAGGCTCGCCGCATGCTCGACAACCCCCGCTCTCCCCGTGTCCGCTCCGTGGCGAAGCTCACCCGCCGCCCGGCCCGGCTCGAGACGGGGCTCTTCCTCCTCGAGGGCCCGCAGGCCCTGTCCGAGGCGCTGCAGTACCGCCCGGAGCTGATCGTCGAGTCGTTCGCGACTCCGACCGCTCTGGAGCGGCACCCCGAGATCGTCGCCGCCGCCGCCGAGGCGGAGGTCGAGATCGAGTACGTGACCGAGGACGTCCTCGACGCGATGGCCGACACCGTCACCCCGCAGGGCTTCGTCGCGGTCTGCCGCCAGTTCCCCACCTCGCTCAAGGACGTCGTCGCCTCCGAGCCGCGCCTCGTGGCAGTGCTCGAGGAGGTCCGCGATCCGGGCAACCTCGGCACGATCATCCGTGCCGCCGACGCCGCCGGTGCCGACGCGGTCGTGCTCTCCGGCCGCTCGGTCGACCTCTACAACCCCAAGGTCGTGCGCTCCACGACCGGCTCGCTCTTCCACCTCCCGGTCGCGGTCGGCGCCGACCTCGCGGACGTGCTGGGCCGGCTCCGCGGGGTGGGCCTGCGCTCCGTCGCGGCCGACGTGAAGGGGGAGGATCTGCTCGAGGTCCGCGCACGCGGGGACCTCGCCCAGCCGACCGTCTGGGTCTTCGGGAACGAGGCGCGCGGCCTCGAGGACGAGTCGCTCGCCCTCGTCGACGGCGTGGTCGCGGTGCCCATCTACGGGGCGGCGGAGTCGCTCAACCTCGCGACCGCGGCGTCCGTCTGCCTCTACGAGAGCGCGTTCGCGCTGCGTTCCTGAGAGGAATCGGCGCGGGGGAGCCGCCAAGCTGGAGAACAGGGCGCGTTGTTACCCTTCGGTTAAGAATTCCCTCATGATTTGACCGGCCCATCCCCGTGTGATTCTCTGACGGCATGGTCACAGCCCCGCAAGACGAGCGCGCCGCCGCTCCCGCCGGTGAACCCCTCGTCGTCCTCTCCGGAGTGCAGAAGCACTACGGCGACTTCCAGGCACTGAAGGACATCGATCTGACGGTGCACCGGGGCGAGGTCGTCGTGGTTCTCGGCCCTTCCGGATCCGGCAAGTCGACGCTCTGCCGCACCGTCAACCGCCTCGAGACGATCTCGGGCGGCACCATCACCATCGACGGGCAGAAGCTCCCGGAGGAGGGCAAGGGCCTCGCCGCGCTCCGCGCCGACGTCGGGATGGTCTTCCAGTCGTTCAACCTCTTCGCGCACAAGACGATCCTCGAGAACGTCACCCTCGGCCCGATCAAGGTCCGCGGGCTCTCCCGCAAGGACGCGGAGGCCCAGGCCACGGCGCTGCTCGACCGGGTCGGCGTCGGCCACCAGGCCGCCAAGACCCCGGCCCAGCTCTCGGGCGGGCAGCAGCAGCGCGTCGCGATCGCGCGGGCGCTGGCGATGAAGCCCAAGGTGATGCTCTTCGACGAGCCCACCTCGGCGCTGGACCCCGAGATGATCAACGAGGTCCTCGACGTGATGGTCGGGCTCGCCAAGGAGGGGATGACGATGATCGTCGTCACCCATGAGATGGGCTTCGCGCGGAAGGCCGCCGATCGCGTCGTGTTCATGGCCGACGGCGAGATCCTCGAGGACACCGACCCGGAGTCGTTCTTCACCGCGCCCCGCACCGACCGGGCCAAGGACTTCCTCTCCAAGCTCATCACGCACTAGAAGCGCGATCAGCAGCCACCAGGCAGGTCGGACCCGTGATCCGGGATCCGACCCGACATCGCCCGCTCCGGCGGGCCGAACCCCAGGAAGGACGATCATGCGCATCAGGCTCATGTTCATGACCGCGGGACTCGCAGCAGCGACCCTCGCCCTCGCCGGCTGCTCCGGCGACTCCGGAACCGCCGGCGGCGGCGCCGGAGGAGGCTCCGAGGGAGGGACCTCCGCGTACGAGGTCGCCTCCGACGTCACCCTCGAGGGCAGCCCGACCTTCGACGCGATGACCGCGGACGGCAAGGTCGTCATCGGCGTCAAGGAGGACCAGCCCGGGCTGGGCTACCTCGACGCGGCGACCGGCGAGCGCTCCGGATTCGACATCGAGATCGCGAAGTGGACCGCCGCCTCACTCGGCTTCGCGGCAGACGCCATCGAGTTCAAGGCGATCCCCTCGGCCAACCGCGAGGCGTCGATCGTGAACGGCGACATCGACTACTACGTCGGCACCTACTCGATCACGGACAAGCGCAAGGAGCAGGTCGGCTTCGCCGGACCCTACTTCGAGACCGGCCAGCAGCTGCTCGTCGCCGCCGACAACGACACGATCACCGGACCGGACGACCTCACCGCCGACACCACCGTCTGCTCGGCCACCGGCTCCACCCCGATCCAGAACATCCGCACCAACTACCCCGAGGTGAAGACCGAGGAGTTCGACACGTACTCGCAGTGCGTGGACGCCCTCTCCGACGGCACCGTCGACGCCGTCACCACTGATGGCGCGATCCTGATCGGCTACGCCGCGCAGAAGCCCGACGAGCTCAAGGTCGTCGGCGAGCCCTTCAGCACCGAGCTGTACGGCATCGGCCTGCCCAAGGACGACGACGCCCTGCGCCACTTCGTCAACGGCATGCTGACCGACGGCGGCGAGACCTGGAGCGCCATCTACGACGAGACGCTCGGCCAGTCCGGCACGACCGTCACCCAGCCGGCGGTGAACGACTACTAGGAGGCGCCCCGGGCGGCCTCAGCGCCGCCCGGGGGCCACCCCCTCCTCGCCCACCCCCACCGCTCCGACAGAAGGGCCAGCCGCATGGATGTCCTGTTGAACAACCTCGACGTCTACGTCCCGGCCTTCGGCAACACCCTGATCCTCTTCAGCGTCTCGCTCGTGTTCGCCCTGCTGATCGGAACGGTCGTCGGCGCGATGCGCGTCTCGCCCGTCCCGATCGCCCGCGCGGTCGGCACGGTGTACGTGAACACCATCCGGAACACCCCGCTCACGCTGGTGATGTTCTTCTTCGCCTTCGGCTACCCCAAGCTCGATCTGCCGCAGGTGGAATACACGAACCTCGCGATCTGCGCCCTCAGCCTCTACACCGCGACCTACGTCGCGGAGGTGCTGCGCTCGGGCATCAACACCGTGCCGATCGGCCAGGCCGAGGCGGCCCGCGCGATCGGCCTGGACTTCGGCCTGACCATGACGCAGGTCGTCCTGCCCCAGGCCTTCCGCTCCGTGATCCCGCCGCTCATGAGCGTCCTGATCGCGCTGCTCAAGAACACCACCGTCGCCGCCGGCTTCTCGGTCGCCGAGGCGGGCACCATCGTCCGCGTGCTCAACGAGCGCGGCGAGAACAGCCTCATCGTCGTCCTCTGGGTGGCCCTGGTCTTCGTGGTCCTGGTCACCCTGCTCTCGCTCGTCCAACGTCAGCTCGAGAAGAAGTGGAGGGTCGCCCGATGAGCTCCGTCCTCTTCGACAACCCCGGCCCCCGGGCCATCGTGCGCAACCGCGTCATCGGCGTCGTCGTCGTCCTGCTGATCGCGGTGTTCCTCGGCTTCGTGGTCTGGCGCTTCGCGGAGTCGGGCCAGTTCGACGCCTCCAAGTGGCGCGCGTTCGGCTACCCGCTGGTCTGGCAGAGCATCGGCGCCGCCCTCGGCCGCACGCTCGCGGCCTTCGCCACGGCGGGCGTCGCCAGCCTCGTCCTCGGCCTCCTCCTGGCCATCGGCCGGCTCTCGGACCGCCGCTGGATCACCGTCCCCGTCACGCTCTTCATCGAGCTGTTCCGGGCGATCCCCGTCCTGATCCTGATGATGCTGATGTACTACGGCCTGCCGTTCGCGGGCCTCAAGCTCAGCCCCTACCTCGCCGTGGTCATCGCCCTGACCCTCTACAACGGCTCCGTCTTCTCCGAGATCTTCCGCGCCGGCATCGAGGCCCTCCCGCGAGGACAGAAGGAGGCGGGCTACGCGATCGGCCTGCGCAAGTCCGGCGTCATGCGGCTCATCCTGTTCCCCCAGGCGATCCGCTCGATGCTGCCCGTGATCATCGCCCAGCTCGTCGTCGCCCTCAAGGACACGGCGCTCGGCTCGATCATCACCTACAACGAGCTGCTGTACTACGCGCGCTACCTGGGCAACCAGTCGAGCCTGGACAGCCCGATCATCCCGGCCGCGATCGTCATCGGGGCGATCTACATCGGCATCTGCCTCCTCCTCTCGGGGCTGGCGAAGTGGATCGAGATCCGCACGAAGAGCGGCGGGCGCGGAGGCCGCACCATCGGCGGCCACCCCGCGGCCCGCGCGCAGACGGACACGCAGCTGATCGCTGTGCAGGATTGAACGGTGAGGATCGCCCGAGCGCGATCCTCACCGCGGTCGGCTTCCCGACGGGGTCGGGTTCCGCAGAGCGTCCTGCGTCCGGCTACGGAGAATCGCTGACACGCGGTTCTCCTGTTCGCCTCGGGGTTCCTGCGATCGCTCAGCGCATGTGGCGGAGGTGCTCCGCTTTGGTCTCGTCGAGGCGGAGGCGTGGAGCGATGACGGCACTCGCGATCGATCCGTTCCTGGGGCGCGGCGGTCGCCCCTCCTCATGCTGGTGGAGCAGCCGCCGACGGCGGCGCATCGAGACCCCCGCCCCTGCTGATCGAGCAGCGCCGGGCGGCGGGGCTTCGAGAGCCGTCGGCGCAGACGGGAGCCCGGCCGTGGGCGAGCGCGACGAGCACGCGCGCGGCCGGCGGGAGGGGGCGGAGGCCCTCGCCTACACTGGGGGATCGTGTCAGACAGCAACCCGATCACCGATGAGGCCGTCTCCGCGGCGGTCGCCGACGCCCTCGCCGCCATCGGCGCGGCGGGCGACTCCGCCGCTCTGAAGTCCGCCCGAGCCGCCCACCTCGGCGAGGGGTCCGCCCTCGCCCGCCTCAACGCGCAGATGCGCTCCGTCCCGCCCGAGCACAAGGCGGCGTCCGGCAAGCTCGTCGGCGGTGCCCGCAAGCAGGTGGGCGACGCCTACGCCGCCCGCGAGGCCGAGCTCGTCGAGGCCGAGGACGCGGCCGCGCTCGAGGCCGAGCGCGTGGACGTCACCGCTGGCGCCAGCTTCGTGCGCCGCGGCGCCCGTCACCCTCTCTCGCTGCTCCAGGAGTCGATCGCCGACGTGTTCGTCGGGATGGGGTGGGAGATCGCGGAGGGGCCGGAGCTCGAGAACGAGTGGTTCAACTTCGACGCCCTGAACTTCGACGAGGACCACCCGGCCCGCGCCATGCAGGACACCTTCTTCGTCGATCCCGTCGACTCGCATCTGGTGCTGCGCACGCACACCTCGCCGGTGCAGATCCGCTCGATGCTCGAGCGCCCGCTGCCGCTCTACGTGATCGCTCCGGGCCGGGTGTACCGCACCGACGAGCTCGACGCGACGCACACGCCCGTGTTCACGCAGTTCGAGGGCCTCGCCGTCGACCGCGGCCTGACCATGGCGCACCTGCGGGGCACCCTCGAGCACGTCGCGCGGATCCTGTTCGGCGACGACGCGCGCATCCGCCTGCGCCCGAACTACTTCCCCTTCACCGAGCCCAGCGCCGAACTGGACGTCTGGCACCCGACCTTCGTCGGCGGTGCCCGCTGGATCGAGTGGGGCGGCTGCGGCATGGTCAATCCGAACGTGCTGCGCGCGGCCGGCATCGACCCGGAGGAGTACTCCGGGTTCGCCTTCGGCATGGGGATCGAGCGGACCCTGATGTTCCGCAACGACGTGAAGGACATGCGCGACATGGTCGAGGGCGACGTCCGCTTCAGCGAGCAGTACGGGATGGTGATCTGATGCGCATCCCGCTGAGCTGGCTGGGGGAGTACGTCGACCTCGAGCAGGACGTCACGACGGAGTCCGTGCACGCGGCCCTGGTGTCGGTCGGCCTGGAAGAGGAGGACGTCCACCGCTTCGAGGTGACCGGTCCCGTCGTCGTCGGCGAGGTGCTCGACCTCGCTCCGGAGCCGCAGAAGAACGGCAAGACCATCAACTGGTGCCACGTCCGCGTGGCCCCGGAGGGCGGGCGGGCCGCCGACGGCGGAGAGGACGTCCGCGGCATCGTCTGCGGAGCCCACAACTTCGCGGCCGGCGACAAGGTCGTCGTGTCCCTGCCGGGCGCGGTCCTGCCCGGGCCGTTCCCGATCTCCGCGCGGAAGACCTACGGGCACGTGTCCGACGGGATGATCGCCTCGAGCCGCGAGCTCGGCCTCGGGGACGACCACGACGGCATCCTCCGGCTCGCCTCGCTCGGGCTCGACCCGGAGCCGGGCACGGACGCCGTCGCGCTCCTCGGTCTCGACGACGCCGCGGTCGAGGTCAACGTGACGCCCGACCGCGGCTACGCGTTCTCGATCCGCGGCATCGCCCGCGAGTACGCCCACGCCACCGGAGCCGCCTTCCGCGACCCCGCTCAGGCGCTCCCTCCGCACGAGCGCACGGAGACGGCGCCCGTCTTCCCCATGTCCGTGGCCGACGAGGCGCCGATCCGCGGCCGTGTCGGCGCCTCCGTGTTCGTCACGCGCGTCGTCCGGGGCGTCGACGTCTCGCGCCCGACGCCGCCGTGGATGCTCGCGCGACTGCGCCTGGCCGGTGTCCGCTCGATCTCGCTCGTCGTGGACATCACCAACTACGTGATGTTCGAGCTCGGCCAGCCGCTGCACGGCTACGACCTGGCGACCCTGCAGGGCGGCATCGTGGTGCGCCGCGCCGCACCGGGGGAGACGCTCGAGACGCTCGACGGCCAGACCCGGCGCCTCCACGCGGAGGACCTCGTCATCGCCGACGACGGCGGGGCGATCGGCCTCGCCGGAGTGATGGGGGGCGCGCGCACCGAGATCTCGGACGCCACCTCCGACGTCCTGCTCGAGGCGGCCAACTTCGACCCGGTCTCGATCGCCCGGACGGCCCGCCGGCACAAGCTGCCGAGCGAGGCGTCGCGGCGGTTCGAGCGCGGCGTCGACCCCGAGGTGGCCTCGGTCGCCGCGGCCCGCGCGGTGCAGCTGCTGGTGGAGCTCGCCGGCGGGACGGCGGACGAGCTCGGCTCGGTCCTCGCCGACCCGCGCACGGCGGAGCCGGTCGAGCTGCCGGACGGCTACGTCGCAGGCCTCATCGGCGTGGAGTACACCCCGGAGGAGATCCGGGGCGCGCTCGTCGAGATCGGAGCCTCCGTCGAGGCCGGCGGAGCGGGCCTGCTGGTGACTCCGCCGAGCTGGCGGCCCGACCTCGTCGACCGCGCCTCGCTCGCGGAGGAGGTCGCCCGCATCACCGGGTACGACCGCATCCCGGCGATCCTGCCCGTCGCACCTCCCGGCCGCGGGCTGACCCCGGGCCAGAGGATGCGCCGCACCCTGGCCCAGGCGCTCGCCGCCGCGGGTCTGACCGAGGTGCTCTCGTACCCGTTCCTCTCCCGCTCGATCAACGACCGGCTCGGCTCGGTCGACGGGACGCCGCAGGAGCAGATCACGCTCGCGAACCCGCTCGACGCGACCGCGGGCCAGCTGCGGATCTCGCTGCTGCCGGGTCTCGTGCAGGTCGCGGCCCGCAACCGCTCGCGCGGGCTGACGGATCTCGCGGTCTACGAGCTCGGCTCCGTCTTCCTCCCGGCCGCCGGCCGCCCGTTCGGCTCGGGGGCGCTCCCCGCGGGCGGGGCGCGTCCGTCCGCGGAGGTGGAGGCCGAGCTGAACGCCGGCATCCCGCCGCAGCCCCGGCACCTCGCGGCGCTGCTCACGGGTGCCGCCGTCGTGCGCCAGCCCGGTGTCGCCGGGCGCGACGTCGACTGGCGCGACGCCCTCGACGTGGTCCGCGAGGTCTCCGCGGCGACCGGCACCGAGCTGGAGCTGCGCCAGGGGGCTCACGCCGCGCTGCACCCGGGCCGCACTGCCGAGGTGGTGCTCGACGGCGCGGTCATCGGCCACGCGGGGGAGCTGCTCCCGGCGCTCGCCGAGGAGCTCGACCTCCCGCGCCGCGTCGCCGTGGTCGAGCTCGACCTCGAACCGCTGATCGCGCGGGCAGGGAGGGTCGTCGTGGCCCGCCCGGTGGGCGCGCTGCCCGCCGCGACCCAGGACCTCTCGCTCGTCGTGCCGGTCGGCACGGCGGCCGCCGACGTGCGCGCCGCCGTCGCCGAGGGGGCGGGTGAGCTGCTCGAGGCGATCCGCCTGGTCGACGACTACCGCGGTACCGGCCTCGCCGAGGGGACGAAGTCGCTGACGTTCGCGCTGCGCTTCCGCGCGCCGGACCGCACGCTCACCGCGGCCGAGGCGACGGCGGCGAAGGAGAACGGCGTGGCCGTGGCGGCGGAGCGCTTCGGCGCCCGTCTCCGCGAGTGAGCTCGGGGTCCCGACCGGTTCGGCCGGGCGGGGCCCCGCACCCGCACCGGCTAGGCTCTCGGGCATGACTTTCTCCGTGGCGGTGGCCGGTGCGAGCGGCTACGCGGGCGGCGAGCTGCTGCGACTGCTCGCCGACCACCCCGAGTTCGAGGTGCGCACGGTCACGGCGCACGCGAACGCCGGACAGCCTCTCATCGCCGTGCACCCGCACCTGCGCTCGCTCCGCGACCTCGTCCTCGTCGATACGACGACCGGGAACCTCGCCGGGCACGACGTCGTCTTCCTCGCCCTCCCGCACGGGAAGTCGGGCGAGATCACGGCGACCCTCCCCGAGGACGTGCTCGTCGTCGACTGCGGCGCCGACCACCGCTTGACCGATCCGCAGGACTGGGCCGACTACTACGGGGGCGACTTCGCCGGGGCCTGGCCCTACGGGCTCCCGGAGCTGCTGATCGGCGGCGGGGGACGCAAGCAGCGCGAGGCGCTCGCCGGAGTGCGGCGCATCGCCGTCCCCGGCTGCAACGTCACGGCGATCACGCTCGGCCTGGCCCCCGGCCTGCATGCCGGAGTGATCGAACCGTCGGACCTCGTCTCGGTCCTCGCCGTCGGCCCCTCGGGTGCGGGCAAGAGCCTGCGGACCGATCTGCTCGCCAGCGAGCTCCTCGGCTCCGCGCACGCCTACGGCCTCGGCGGAGCGCACCGCCACAATCCCGAGATCCGCCAGAACCTCCTGCTCGCCGGAGCCGGACCCGTCTCGATCTCGTTCACCCCCGTCCTCGTGCCGATGTCCCGGGGCATCCTGGCGACCTCGACCGCGCGCCTCGCCCCCGGCGTCTCCGCGCAGGACGTGCGCGCCGCCTGGGAGACCGCCTACGGCGACGAGACCTTCGTGCAGCTGCTCCCGGAGGGATCCTTCCCCCGCACCGCGGACGTGGTGGGGGCGAACACCGCACTGATCGGCCTCGCCGTGGACGAGCGCGCCCGCCGCGTCGTGGTCGTCTCGGCCATCGACAACCTGGTCAAGGGCACCGCGGGCGCGGCCCTCCAGTCCACCAACATCGCCCTGGGGCTCCCGGAGTCCCTCGGCCTGAGCGTGAACGGAGTCGCGCCGTGAGCGTCACCGCAGCAGCAGGGTTCCGGGCGGCAGGAGTCGTCGCCGGGCTGAAGTCGACCGGAGCGCGCGACGTCGCGCTCGTGCAGAACCTCGGCCCCCTGCAGAGCGCCGCCGCCGTCTTCACGAGCAACCGCTGCAAGGCGAATCCCGTCCTCTGGAGCGAGCAGGTCATGCGCGACGGCGTCGTCTCGGCGATCGTCCTCAACTCCGGCGGTGCCAACTGCTACACCGGCGCTCAGGGCTTCCAGGTCACCCACCGCACCGCGGAGCTCGTGGGCGAGAGCCTCGAGGTGTCCGCCGGAGACGTGCTGGTGTGCTCCACCGGGCTGATCGGCGACCAGCTCGACCTCGCGAAGCTCGCCACCGGAGTGACCGGCGCCTCCGCCGAGCTGGCCGACGGACCCGAGGCGGGCGAGTCGGCCGCCCGCGCGATCATGACCACCGACACGGTCCCGAAGCAGGCGGTCGTGCGCTCCGAGCAGGGCTGGAGCATCGGCGGCATGGCCAAGGGCGCCGGGATGCTCGCACCGGGCCTGGCGACGATGCTGGTCGTGATCACGACCGACGCGGCCCTCGACTCCGCCGCTCTCGACACCGCCCTGCGCGCTGCGACCCGGGTCACCTTCGACCGCCTCGACTCGGACGGCTGCATGTCGACGAACGACACCGTGGCGCTGCTCGCGAGCGGCGCCAGCGGCGTCGAGGCCGAGGCCGACGAGTTCGCCCGGGCCCTGACGGCGGTCTGCCGCGACCTCACCCTGCAGCTGCAGGCCGACGCGGAGGGTGCCGCCCACGACGTCGCGATCCGCGTGCTGAACGCTGCGACCGAGGACGAGGCCGTCGTCGTCGCCCGCGCCGTGTCCCGGAGCAACCTCTTCAAGGCCGCGATCTTCGGCAACGACCCGAACTGGGGCCGCGTCCTCGCCGCCGTGGGCACCACCGACGCGCAGTTCGACCCGTACGGCATCGACGTCGCGATGAACGGGGTGCAGGTCTGCCTCGCGGGCGAGCCGCACGCGAGCCGCGACCTCGTCGACCTCGCCCCTCGCGATGTCGCGGTCGACATCGATCTGCACGCCGGCGACGCGACGGCCACGATCTGGACCAACGACCTCACGCACGACTACGTGCACGAGAACTCCGCGTACTCGAGCTGAGGCGGCCATGAGCGACGACACCACCCTCTCGGCCGAGAGCCGCGCCGAGCGCGACGCCGCGCCCGGGAAGGCCGCGACGCTCATCGAGTCGCTGCCCTGGCTGCAGAGCTTCCACGGGCGCACGATGGTGATCAAGTTCGGCGGCAACGCCATGGTGTCGGAGGAGCTGCAGCGCTCCTTCGCCCAGGACATGGTCTACCTGCGCTACGCCGGGATCCGCCCCGTGGTCGTCCACGGCGGCGGGCCTCAGATCTCGCGGATGCTCGACCGGCTCGGGATCGAGAGCGAGTTCCGGGGCGGCTACCGGGTCACGAGCCCCGAGGCGATGGAGGTCGTGCGGATGGTGCTCACCGGCAGCATCAGCCGCGACATCGTCCGCCGGATCAACGAGCACGGCCCCCTCGCCGCCGGGATCTCCGGTGAGGACGCGGGCCTCTTCGTCGGCCGCCGCCGCGGCGTCGTGATCGACGGCGAGGAGCACGATCTCGGACTCGTCGGAGACGTGATCGCCGTGGACCCCGCCGCCGTCCTCGCCCAGCTCGAGGCCGGCCGGATCCCGGTCGTGTCCTCGATCGCTCCCGACTCCGACGACCCCACGCAGTCGCTGAACGTCAACGCCGACGCCGCCGCCGCCGCGCTGGCGGTCGCGCTCGGCGCCGAGAAGCTCGTCATCCTCACCGACGTGGCCGGCCTCTACTCCGACTGGCCCGACCGCGAGTCGCTCGTGTCGCACCTCCGCTCGGACGAACTGGCGGCTCTGCTGCCCTCGCTCGAATCGGGCATGATCCCCAAGATGACCGCCTGCCTCGACGCCGTGCGCGGGGGAGTGCCCAAGGCCGCCATCATCGACGGCCGCATCCCGCACTCGATCCTGCTCGAGGTGTTCACCTCGGAGGGCATCGGCACCGAGGTCGTCGCCTCGCTCGACCCCCGCGACCGGGAGCGAATGTCGGGCCGCTGATCCTCAGCGGCCCCGGCTCCGAGCGCCCGTCCCGTCCGGGACGCGCGCACCGTCGGCCCTCGTGGCCGGACCGCTCCGATCGAAAGGCCACCATGTCCACCCCCACGACCGCGTCCCGCACCGGCTCGGCGCGCGACCGCTACTCCGCCGCGATGATGCAGACCTTCGCGCCGCCGCTCGCCGTGCTCGAGCGCGGCGAGGGCTGCCGGGTCTGGGACGTCGACGGGCGGGAGTACCTCGACTTCCTCGGCGGCATCGCGGTCAACTCCCTCGGCCATGCGCATCCTGTGTTCGTCGAGGCCGTGACGCGCCAGGCCGGTGCGCTCGCCCACGTCTCCAACTACTTCGCGACCGCCCCGCAGATCGAGCTGGCCGAGACCCTGCGCCGCCTCACCGGGGCCGGGGACACGGGCCGCGTCTACTTCGCCAACTCGGGCACCGAGGCCAACGAGGCGGCCTTCAAGCTGGCACGGCTGAACGCGGTCGGCGGGCGGCACCGCATCCTGGCGCTGCAGAACGCGTTCCACGGGCGGACGATGGGCGCGCTCGCGCTGACCGGCAAGGCCGCGATGCGCGCGCCTTTCGAGCCGATGCCGGGAGGGGTCGAGCACCTCGAGGCGAGCATCGAGGCCCTCGAGGCGGCTCTCGACGAGTCCGTCGCCGCGGTCGTCGTCGAGCCCATCCAGGGGGAGGCGGGCGTCATCCCGCTGCCCGCCGGCTACCTCGAGCGCGCGCGGGAGCTCACCCGCGAGCACGGCGCGCTGCTCATCGTCGACGAGATCCAGACCGGGGTGGGGCGGACCGGACGCTGGTTCGCGTACCAGGAGGCGGGGATCCTGCCCGATGCCGTCACCCTGGCCAAGGGGCTCGGCGGAGGCTTCCCCGTCGGAGCGCTGGTGACCTTCGGCGAGGCGTCCGACCTCCTGCAGAAGGGCCACCACGGCAGCACCTTCGGCGGCAATCCGCTCGCGACCGCCGTGGCCGGAGCCGTGCTCGCCGAGATCGAGCGCGCCGACCTTCTCGGCAACGCGCGAGAGCGCGGGGCGCAGATCGTCGACGCGCTGACCGCTCTCGACTCGCCCCTGATCGGAGGGCTCCGCGGCGCGGGCCTCCTCCTGGGCGTCGCCCTGACCAGGCCGGTCGCCGCCGAGCTCGCCGCCGCCTGCCTCGACGCCGGCCTGATCGTGAACGCGGCGAACGACTCGAGCATCCGGCTCGCGCCTCCGCTCGTGGTGACCTCCGCCGACGTCGCCGAGTTCGCCGAGCGCTTCGGCCGCGCACTGCAGACCCTCTGACCCCGTACCTCCACCGAAAGCGACCAGCACCGTGACCCGCCACTTCCTCCGCGACGACGACATCACTCCCGCCGAGCAGGCCGAGATCCTCGACCTCGCCCTCGAGCTCAAGCGCGACCGCTTCTCCCGGAAGCCCCTCGCCGGGCCGCAGACCGTCGCCGTGATCTTCGACAAGTCCTCCACGCGCACCCGCGTCTCCTTCGCGGTCGGCATCGCCGATCTCGGCGGCAGCCCCCTGATCATCTCCACCGCGAGCAGCCAGCTCGGCGGCAAGGAGACCGCCTCCGACACGGCACGGGTCCTCGAGCGCCAGGTCGCCGCGATCGTGTGGCGCACCTACGCGCAGTCCGGCCTGGAGGAGATGGCGCGCGGCACGCGCGTGCCGGTCGTCAACGCGCTCTCGGACGAGTTCCACCCGTGCCAGCTCCTCGCCGACCTGCTGACCATCCGCGAGCACCGCGGCCACCTGGCCGGCCTCACGCTCACGTTCTTCGGCGACGGAGCGAGCAACATGGCGCACTCGTACCTCCTGGCGGGAGCCACGGCCGGCATGCACGTCCGCATCGTCTCCCCGGAGTCGTACTCGCCGGACGCGACGGTCCTGGCCGATGCGCAGCGCATCGCCGCGACCACCGGCGGATCGGCGATCACCACGACCGACCCCGACGAGGGCGCGGCCGGCTCCGACATCGTGATCACGGACACGTGGGTGTCGATGGGCAAGGAGGACGAGAAGGCGGCGCGCGTCGCGACCTTCGGCGCCTACCGGGTCGACGCGGCCACGATGGCCGCCGCCGCTCCCGACGCGCTGTTCCTGCACTGCCTGCCCGCGGACCGCGGCTACGAGGTGACCGCCGACGTGATCGACGGCCCGCAGAGCGTGATCTGGGACGAGGCGGAGAACCGCCTGCACGCGCAGAAGGCCCTGCTCGTGTGGCTCCTCGAGCGCGCCGGCACCGCCGACGCTGCTCAGTAGACTCGACAGCCGAACCCGAGGAGAACCATGACGGAACGACCCTCCGCCCGCGCGGGCGAGGCCGGAGCCCTGTGGGGCGGCCGCTTCGCCGGCGGTCCCTCGCCCGAGCTCGCCGCGCTCTCGAAGTCGACCCACTTCGACTGGCAGCTCGCCCCCTACGACCTCGCCGGCTCCCGCGCGCACGCTCGGGCGCTCGCGGGAGCGGGCTACCTCGACGACGCCGAGCTCACCGCGATGCTCGCGGCCCTCGACCGGCTCGAGGCGGCCGTCGCCGACGGGAGCTTCGCCGCCGACGAGTCCGACGAGGACGTGCACGGCGCCCTCGAGCGCGGCCTGATGCTCGAGGCCGGTCCCGAGCTCGGCGGCAAGCTCCGGGCAGGGCGCTCGCGCAACGACCAGATCGCGACCTTCGTCCGGATGTACCTCCGCGACCACGCGGCGCTCGTCTCGGAGCTGGTGGTGCAGCTCATCGACGCCCTCGCCGCGCAGGCGTCGGCGCACCCGTCGGCGATCATGCCCGGGCGCACTCATCTCCAGCACGCTCAGCCCGTGCTCCTCGCGCACCACCTGCTCGCCCACGGCTGGGCGCTGCTGCGCGATCTGGAGCGCCTGCGGGACTGGGCCGTCCGGGCGGACGTCTCGCCCTACGGCTCGGGCGCCCTCGCCGGCTCGACCCTCGGCCTGGACGCCGAGGCGGTCGCCCGCGATCTCGGCTTCGCATCGAGCGTGCCGAACTCGATCGACGGGACGGCCAGCCGCGACCTCGTCGCCGAGTTCGCCTTCGTCAGCGCCATGATCGGGATCGACGTCTCGCGCATCGCGGAGGAGGTCGTCCTCTGGAACACGCGGGAGTTCGCCTTCGTCACGCTCGACGACGGCTACTCGACCGGGTCCTCGATCATGCCGCAGAAGAAGAACCCGGACATCGCCGAGCTCGCCCGGGGGAAGTCCGGCCGGCTGATCGGCAACCTCACCGGGCTGCTCGCGACCCTCAAGGCGCTCCCGCTGGCCTACAACCGCGACCTGCAGGAGGACAAGGAGCCGGTCTTCGACTCGGTGACGACCCTCGAGGTCCTGCTGCCCGCGTTCAGCGGCATGATCGCGACCCTCACCTTCCACACCGACCGGATGGCGGAGCTCGCGCCCCAGGGCTTCTCGCTCGCGACCGACGTGGCCGAGTGGCTCGTGAAGAAGCACGTGCCCTTCCGGGACGCCCACGAGATCACCGGCGAGCTGGTCAAGCTGGCGGAGTCGCAGGGGAGGGGGCTCGAGGATCTCGACGACGCCGCGCTCGCCTCGGTGTCGCCGCTCCTCACGCCCGACGTCCGCTCGGTCCTCAGCATCGAGGGATCGGTGGCGAGCCGAGACGGCGTCGGCGGCACTGCTCCCGACCGCGTCGCGGAGCAGCTCGCCCGGCTGACCGAGCGCGTCCGGGTCGTGCGCGGCTCCCTCCGGGGGGAGCGCCCGTGACCCTTCGAGGAGACCCGGGCGACGACGGCCGTCCGCCGCTGCGCCCCTGGCAGCAGCGGACGCTCGTGATCGTCGCCGCAGTCGTCATCGTCGCGGTGATCGTGATCACCCTCGTGTCGGGCCAGAGCTTCTTCTGAGCGCGGACCTCCCCGATCTCTCGCGCTCGGCCCTCGAGGTGGCACCGGAGCTGCTCGGCCGCGTCCTCCTGCACCGCACGGCGGAGGGAGTGGTCGGCGTCCGGCTGACCGAGGTCGAGGCGTACCTCGGCATGGGTGAGGATCCGGGCTCGCACGCGCACCGCGGACCGACGCCCCGGACGGCTCCCATGTTCGGACCGCCCGGGTCCGTGTACGCGTACTTCACGTACGGGATGCACACCTGCGTGAACATCGTCTGCTCGCCGGCGGGCACGGCGTCCGCCGTGCTGCTGCGCGCCGGCGAGGTCGTCGTGGGGGAGGAGCTCGCGATGCTCCGGCGCGGACCCGTGCGCCACCGGGACCTGGCCCGCGGACCTGCACGGCTGGCCAAGGCCCTCGGAGTCCGTCTCACCGAGTCGGGCGACCCGCTCGAGGAGTCGTTCGAGCTGCTGCCGGGGGAGCGGCCGTCCTCCGTGGCGGTGGGCCCGCGGACCGGAGTCTCGGGCCCGGGTGGCGGGGACGATTTCCCGTGGCGCTTCAGCATCCCGGGCGACCCCACCGTCTCGCCCTACCGGAGAGCCGTGCCCCGGCGGCGGCCCGGAGCTCAGCCCGCGAGGTAGAGCCGGGCGAGCACGCCGAGAGCCGCCGACCAGGCGAGGCTCGCCAGCGTTCCGATGATGAACCGCTCGCGCGCCTCCGGGGAGGCGAGCTCGCTGAAGCGGCCGACGCCCTTGATCGCTACGACGACCGCGATCCCCTCGGGGAGACCGCTCATCAGTGCGCCGGCCGTCGCGATCCGCTCGAGGACCCCGATCGTCGTCCCGCCGCGCAGCACCTCGATCGGCTGGCCGATCGCCGAGGGCGCTCCTCCGGTGGCGGGGCGGGAGGTGCCGGCGACCATGATGCCGCCGTGGCTGCCGCTGCGGGAGTCGGCCGTCGCGAGCCGGAGGGTGAGCAGCACGACCGGCCCGCCGCCCACGACCGCCAGCGCGAAGGCCAGCACGGCCACCAGGACGGAGTGGATGGGGGGCGCGGACGGTCCGGCGACCGCCGTGAGGAGGAAGGCGGCGGCGGTCGCCGCCAGGGAGATCCAGGCGAGCTGCGGACGGTGCAGGCGCACGGCGAGCACCGCACCGGCGAGGCCGGCGAGCAGCACGAGCACCACGGCCGTCCACGAGGCGGACTGCACCGCGGAGGCGAGGAGCAGGGCGGGGGATCCGGGGGGTGCCGTCATCGGGGTGTCCTCTCGTCGGTGGGGTCGAGCGTACGGTCGACCACTGTCAGCAGGCGTGCGAGCGCGTCGCGGGCGGGAGCGTCGACTCGGGCGCTCGCCGCGCGGACCCGGAGGCTGACCGCCTGAGGGCTGACGGCGAGGTGCTCGGCCGCGTCCTTCTGGGAGAGGCCGCTCTCGAGCAGGTCGACGATCTGCCAGCCGGCTTCGGAGCGCGCGTCGCGCAGCAGGAGGAGCGGATCGATCAGCGCCTGGACGTCCGCCGGTGCAGGGGCCGCCGATCCCGGTGCGTCCGGATCGACACAGAAGCGCGTCGGCCGGCCCTTCGCCGCCTCGACCGCCCGGCGCGCCGCGAAGTACGCCTCCCCGGTAGCCGCTCTCGTGGTCGCGGGGAGCGGCCGGTCGACGGGGCCGATCCCGAGACCGATGCTCCAGTGGCCGGTCCGGTGCAGCTCGAGCACGAGCGCGACGACGGCGTCGGCCCGGTCCAGCACGCACTGGAACTCGTCGCCGGCCGTCCGCTCCGGGGGCAGGACGAACGTCGTCGGACCGTCGTCGACCAGGCTCGCGATCGTCTGGTCCACGCGGTCGTGGTCGTGCCTGCTGTCGCGCTGATCCGCGGTGATGACGAACATTCGACCTCCTTGATCAAGTATCGGCGCTTGATAGCCCAGGATCAAGCCTGCATGCTTGACTGGTGAAGACCGGCCGGTCGGCGCCGCGGTAGCCTGGTCGGGTGATCGACCAGCACCTCCCCGGGTCCGCGATGAGCCCGCGGCTCGACCCCGCCTTCGACTCCGTGTGGGACGAGCTGGTCTGGCGAGGCTCGGTGCACGTGTCGACCGACGCGGGAGCGCTGCGAGAGCTGCTGTCGGGGGAGCCGATCACCTACTACTGCGGCTTCGACCCGACCGCGCCCAGCCTCCACCTCGGGAACCTGGTGCAGCTGATCGTCATGCGCCGGCTCCAGCTGGCCGGGCACCGGCCGCTCGGGCTCGTCGGCGGCTCGACCGGGCTGATCGGGGATCCGCGTCCGACGGCCGAACGGACGCTGAACTCGCGCGAGACGGTGACCGCGTGGGTCGAGCGCCTCCAGGCGCAGGTGTCCCGGTTCGTCCCCGCGGGCGGCGACAACGGGCTGCGCCTGGTCAACAACCTCGACTGGACCGCTCCCCTGTCGGCGATCGACTTCCTGCGAGAGATCGGGAAGCACTTCCGCGTGGGGACGATGCTCAAGAAGGACGCGGTCAGCGCCCGCCTCAACTCCGACGCGGGGATCAGCTACACCGAGTTCAGCTACCAGATCCTGCAGGGACTCGACTACCTGGAGCTCTACCGGCAGTACGGGTGCGTCCTGCAGACCGGCGGCAGCGACCAGTGGGGCAATCTGACGAGCGGAACCGACCTGATCCACCGCACGGAGGGAGTGTCGGTCCACGCGATCGGCACGCCCCTGGTGATGAACTCCGACGGCACCAAGTTCGGCAAGAGCGAGGGCAACGCCGTCTGGCTCGACCCCGAGCTCACCAGCCCTTACGCGTTCTACCAGTTCTGGGTCAACACGGACGACCGCGACGTCGCCGACCGCCTGCGGATCTTCACCTTCCTGCCGCGCACGGAGATCGAGCGGCTCGAGAAGGCCGCCGCCGACGAGCCGTTCCGCCGGGAGGCGCAGCGCGCGCTCGCCTGGGAGGTCACGTCGCTGGTGCATGGAGCGGAGGCGACGCGCTCGGTGATCGACGCGTCCGCCGCGCTCTTCGGCAAGGGCTCGCTCGAGGGGATCGACCCGGTCATCCTCCGCGGCGCGCTGGAGGCGGTGCCCTCGATGGAGGCGACCCCGGAGACGCCGGCGCTGCAGGCGTTCGTCGAGACCGGACTCGTCGCCGGCACGGGGGAGGCGCGGCGAGCGCTCGCCCAGGGCGGGCTCTCGGTGAACAACACCGTCCTCCCGTCCGAGACCGTCACCCTCGGCGAGCTCCCCTTGATCGACGGGATCGCCGTGCTCCGCCGCGGCAAGAAGAGCTTCGCCGGGGCCTTCGTCCGCTGATCGCGCGCCCGCTCTCCTCGGGCGGAGCCGGGCGGCGACGGTGCGGGCGGTGGCAGGCGCTCGGTACTGAGTGTCCGGTAGCCGGTAGCCGGTAGCCGGTAGCCGGTAGCCGGTAGCCGGTAGCCGGTAGCCGGTAGCCGGTAGCCGGTAGCCGGTAGCCGGTAGCCGGTAGCCGGTGTCCGGTGTCCGGTGGCCGGTGTCCGGTACCCGGCGTCCGGTGCCCCCCGCCGCGGGGACCTCGGATCGCGACACGCCCGGGACGCAGGCGATTTGCCGCTCGGCCGAGGCCCGACGTAATGTAACTCCTCGTCACCCCAAAGGAGCGGCAAGCGGGAGTCAGGCGCAGAGCGTCGAGACCAGCTGGCCCACCTCAAGCGGGGACCATCCCCTCGCTCCCAGGCCTGTTAGAGATTCGTCTCTTGAAGACTGCGGGATCGCGAGCGTAAGATGCAAAGCCTCCACGGGACACGGTCCCGGCTTCGTCGCAAGGCCTCACGGCCGAGTCGGTGCAGCGGTTCGATCCTCGATCACGCCGCGAACACCACGAAGAAGCCGGACTTGACACGGCCTGCGGATGTGCTAAGTTAGTCAAGTTGCCACGGAGGCGATCAGGACTTCGGTTCCGACAAGCCTAACCGGTCTCGGCAAGCAAGACAAATCGGGTGCTCTGGCCCTCGTACAGCAAACTTCGATCACTTTCGTTGTGAAGCACCGTTCTGGTGTGGAGGCGGGATGTGTCCGATTCTTGAGAACTCAACAGCGTGCACTATGTTCAATGCCAATTTTATACCCCGGCCTTGATCTTCGGATCGGGTTGGGATTCCTTTGGAAATTGATGTCAGCTTCCGGCTTTCGGGTCGGAGAGATGTCTTATTTGCTAGAGGTCAAACTTGACTCTCCTGTTCTTCGGGGTGGGAGGTCGTAATTTTTTTACGGAGAGTTTGATCCTGGCTCAGGACGAACGCTGGCGGCGTGCTTAACACATGCAAGTCGAACGATGAAGCCCAGCTTGCTGGGTGGATTAGTGGCGAACGGGTGAGTAACACGTGAGTAACCTGCCCTTGACTCTGGGATAAGCGCTGGAAACGGCGTCTAATACCGGATACGACCTGCCCCGGCATCGGGTGCGGGTGGAAAGTTTTTCGGTCAAGGATGGACTCGCGGCCTATCAGCTAGTTGGTGAGGTAATGGCTCACCAAGGCGACGACGGGTAGCCGGCCTGAGAGGGTGACCGGCCACACTGGGACTGAGACACGGCCCAGACTCCTACGGGAGGCAGCAGTGGGGAATATTGCACAATGGGCGAAAGCCTGATGCAGCAACGCCGCGTGGGGGATGACGGCCTTCGGGTTGTAAACCTCTTTTAGTAGGGAAGAAGGGCTTCGGCTTGACGGTACCTGCAGAAAAAGCACCGGCTAACTACGTGCCAGCAGCCGCGGTAATACGTAGGGTGCAAGCGTTGTCCGGAATTATTGGGCGTAAAGAGCTCGTAGGCGGTTTGTCGCGTCTGCTGTGAAAACCCGAGGCTCAACCTCGGGCCTGCAGTGGGTACGGGCAGACTAGAGTGCGGTAGGGGAGAATGGAATTCCTGGTGTAGCGGTGGAATGCGCAGAT
>NZ_PSWL01000054.1:0-852 GCF_002932755.1 Rathayibacter sp. AY1B6 | reverse complement strand
CCCCGGTGGCGCTCGGGAACCTGCGCGTCGATCCGTACACGCACGCCGCGACGGTCGACGGCGCCGTGCTGCCCTTGAGTCCGAAGGAGTTCGGAGTGCTGCGCGTGCTCGCGGTCCGCGCCGGCGACTACGTGCCGCGGGAGGAGATCCTGCTCGAGGTGTGGGGGTCGGCGGAGTTCGTGGACCACAACATCGCGGAGCAGTACATCAGCTACCTCCGCCGCAAGCTGGCCGCGGGCGGTGCGTCGGTCGAGATCCTCACCCGACGGGGTGCGGGCTACCGGCTCGGGGTGACGCCGTGAGGTGGCGGACTCTGTCGATCCGGGTGCGGATCACGGTGTCGAGCCTGCTGGTCGCGATGCTGTTCTTCGGGATCGTCGCGGTCGTCGTCCGTGAGCAGCTCGACCACATCCTCGACGCCTCCACGATCGAGCTGGTCCGCTCGGGAGCGTCGCAGGCGCTGATCGAGGAGAGCCGCGACACCGCCGAGGCCGTCGTCGGCGGCGTCAGCACGACGCTCCTGATCGCCCTCGCGATCCTGTTCGTCGCGTTCGCCGCCACCTCCTGGCTCCTCGTCGGCCTCGCGCTGCGACCCGTCGGCCGGATGCGCGCGATCGCCGACCGGCTGCGCCACGGCCGCTCCACCGAGCTCCTCCCCGTCGGGCCCGCTCGCGACGAGCTCTCCGACCTCGCCTCGACCCTGAACGCGCTGATCGCGGACCTGCGGGAGTCGGCGGACCGGGAGCGGCGGCTCGTCGCCGACGCGAGCCACGAGCTGCGCACTCCGCTCGCCGCCCTGCGCACCCGCCTCGAGCTGGCCGAGCGGGTCCGCGACGACCCGGCGGCCCTCTA